>NZ_JBIUUS010000018.1:106940-206261 GCF_044742585.1 Kitasatospora sp. NPDC087861 | reverse complement strand
ACGACATCCTCGTCACCGACAACGGCAACGAAAACCTCTCCACCACCCTCCCCCGCACACCCGACCAGGTCGAAACCTGGATGGCGACGCTGCGATGAGCAGGCGCAGCCCGCTGGTGGAGCAGGTCTGCGGACAGCTGCGGCAGGGCGGCGCGGTGGCGGTGGTCGGGCCGACCGGGTACGGCAAGTCCCAGGTCCTGGACGCCGTGAGCACCCAGTGGCAGGCGGCCGGGGAACCGGTGGTCCGGCTCAGCTCGGCCCCCGCCGACGCGCACATCGCCTACGCGCCCCTGGTGGACCTGTTCGCCGTCTGCCCGGCCGAGGTGTCCGGCCAACTGTCCGATCTCCAGCGCTCGGCGATGGACTGGGTGCTGCGCCGCGTCGCCGGGCCCGAGCCCGATGCCGCGACCTTCCGCGTCACGGTCCTGTCCTGCCTGCAGGCGTGGGGGCGCCGGGCCCGGCCGCTGCTGGTCGCCGACGACGTGCACTGGTGGGGGCCGGGCAGCCTGGACGTGTTCGGCTTCGCCGCGCGACGCAGCCGCGGCAGCGTGTCGCTGCTCGCGGCGCTGCGCCCCGACGGCCCGTCGCCGCACGACGTCCTGGGCGGCGGCGCGGTCGAGATCGGGATCCCCCCGCTCAGCCCGCAGGAGTCGGCGGCCATCGTGCGTTCCTACGGGCTCCCGCTGCGGACCGCCGGCCGGATCCACGCCGCGACGGGCGGCAATCCGCGCCTGGTCTCGGACATCGCCTGCGGACTGGCCCGCGCCGGGACGCCCGCGACCGCGCTGGACGTCCGGCCGCTGGCCCCGCACGCGCGCAAGGCGACGCACGCCTGGCTGGCCGATCTCGCCGAACCGGTGCGCCGGGTCCTGCTGTTGGCGGCGCTCGCGGCGGATCCGTCCCTCGACGCGATCCGCCGCGCCGCCGGCGTGACCGCCGACGCGGCGCTGGCGGCCGCCGAGGCGGCCGGGCTGATCCGGGTGGCCGACGGCACGGTGCTCTTCCCGGCGCCGGTCGTGCGGGAGGGCGTCATCGCCGAGGCCGGCGGAGAGGCCGTGGGCCGTGCCCACCGCGCCCTGGCGGAGGTCTCGGCCGGAGCCGACGACCGGACCTGGCACGAGGCCTCCGCGCTGGCCCCCGCCTCAAGCGCCCCGCGCCTGGTCCCCGGGCTGGCCGACGCCGCCGCGGCCGCGCGCGAGCGCGGCGACCGCGCCCGGGCCGCCGAGTTCGGCCTGCTGGCGGTCGACCGCGCCGACGGCACCCGGTCCGACCTGCTCGTCGAGGCCGCCCGGGACGCCGCCGCCGCCGGGCGCCTCGACCTCGCCTGGACGGCCCTGGACCGGCTGGAGCGGACCCAGGCCGGGCCCGCGGCGTCGGCCCGGGCCCGGATCGCCGTCGTCGACGCGGCCGGGCGGGGCGCCGCGCTGCTGGCGGACGTCGCCGCCCAGGCCCTGGCCGACGCCACCGCCGCCGGCGAGCCGATGCTGGTCTCGGCGGCGCATCGGCGGCTGGCCTGGAGCACGCACGTGAACCGGGGCTACCCCATCGAGGCGCTCGCCCACGCCCGGCACGCCGTGACGTGGGCGGAGCGGGCCGGCGACCGGGCCGGACACTCGGCCGCCGTGACCCTGGCCGCCCGCATCCAGCAGGGCCGGGGCCTGACCGGCGACGCCGGGGCGTTGCGTGTCGTGCTGGAGTCGGGCGGGGAGATCGGGCTGGGTGGGGCCGGCGGGTCGGGCCGGGCGAACGGGTCGGGCGGTGTGTTCACCTCGGCCGGACCGGACTGGTCGGCCGGGGGCAGTCGGATCGACGACGACCCGCGGTGGGTCCTCGTCCGCTTCGCCCTGCTGGACGACCGGCTCGGCGAGGCCGGCCTGCTGCTCGACGAGCTCACCCGGACGCTCGGACGCGACGGTGGCCCCGCCGATCTGAGTCGGCTGGTGGGCATCGCCGTGCAGATCCACGCGCACAGCGGGGAGGGTCACACCGCGCGCGAGGAGGCCGGCCGGCTGCTGGCCCTGGGCCGCGAGCTGGGCGCGGCCCCCGGTCCGCCCTGGTACGCGGCGGCGACCGCCGAACTCGCCGGCGGGACCCTGGAACAGGCCCTCGCGTACGCACGGCTCGGCCTGTCGGCGTCGGAGGAGGAGGCGGACATGGTCTTCGTCGCCCAGTGCCTGCAACTGACCGGCATGACGCGGCTGCTCCTGCGGGACACCGCCGGCGCCCTGGCGGACCTGCTCCGGGTCCGCGAACTGGCGCGGGACCTGGCCATCGGGGATCCGGCGGCGATCCGCTTCGACGCCGATCTCGCCGAGGCCCTGGTCGCGGCCGGGGATCTCGACGCGGCGGCGCGGACGGTCTCGGCGGCCCGGCACCGGGCCGAGGAGCTGGGACGGCGGGGCGTACTGGCCTCGCTCGACCGCGCCGAGGCGCTGTGCCGCACCGCGACCGGCGACTTCGGCTCGGCCGAGGACCTGCTGATCCGGTCCCTCGACGCGTTCGCGGAGTTGGGATACCCACTGGAGTGCGGCCGGGTGCTGCTGACGCATTCGGCCGTCGAACACCGACGCAGACGCCCGGCCCGCGCCCGGGAGTTGCACGCGCGGGCCGAGGAGGTGTTCCACCAGGCGGGGGCGCCGTTGTGGGGGCCGGGCCGGCCGGAGCAGGCCGGGACGCCGTCCTGGCTGGCCGGGCTGACGGACGCGGAGAAGCGGATCGCCGAGCTGGTCGCCGAGGGGTACGGCAACCGGGACATCGCGGCCGCCCTGTACGTCAGCGTCAAGACCGTCGAGGCGATGCTCACCCGGATCTACCGCAAGTTCGGGGTGCGGTCGAGGGTCCAACTGGTGGCGCTCGCCCGCAAGGACGAGCGCCACCAGGGCCGATGACCGCGGCCTTGTCAGACGCGAGCGCGGTTCGCGGGCGCGATCTGCTCAAGGACGTGCGCGGGAGTGGCGAAGTGCCCCGACTCGCGCGGGTAGTGGACCACGATGTCGGTGAAGCCCAGTTCCGCACAGCGCCCCGCGACGTCCTCGAAGGCCTGCGCCGACTGCATCGTCGGCAGCGGCGAGAACCCGGTCAGCAGCGTCCGGCGCAGCGACTTCGGGTCGCGGCCCTCCTGCTCGCACGCCGTGTCGAGTTCCTCCATCCGGCGCGCGAGGATGCGCCAGGTCGACGCCTCGGTCCGCTCGACGTCCCTCGGCCCGTCCGCATCGTCGGTGGCCACCCACGACGCGCCGTACCGCGCCACGGTCCGCATCCCGACCGGGCCGCTCGCCGCCAGCACGAACGGCACCCTGGGCCGCTGCACGCAGCCCGGCTCCATCCGGGCGTCGACCGCGTCGTAGTACCGGCCGCGGAAGGTCGTTCGCGGTCGGCCCTCGGGACCGGCGGTCAGCAGCAGGTCCAACAACTCCACCGACTCGCGGAACCGGCCGCCGCGCTCCTGCACCGACCAGCCCTTCCCGTCCTCGCCCTGGCCGACCACGGTGGCGTCGTTGTCGATCGAGCCGGCGCCGAAGCCGAGGACGAACCGGCCCTCGCTGATGGTGTCCAGCGTGAGCACGTCCTGTGCGAGCGGCACCGGATGCCGGTAGTTCGGCGAGGACACCAGCGTCCCGAGCCTGAGCCGCGAGGTCACCACGGCAGCCGCGGCCAAGGTGGGAACGGCCCCGTACCAGGCGCCGTCCGGCAGCCCCGCCCAGGTGATGTGGTCATAGCTCCAGGCGGTGTCGAATCCCAACTCCTCCACCCGCCGCCACATCGACACCGCCTCCTGGAACGGACGGTCGGGCAGGATACAGACGCTGATACGCACAACGGACTCCAGACGGTGATCGGTTTCTCCTCCGTCCCTGATACCCAGGCCCACCCCGATCCACCTGCGCCTCCGGTGCCCCGTCAGATCTCCTGACCACGGCCGCCCACCGGGGAAGGCGGCCTCCTCCAACGGCCCGCACCCCACGGCCCGACGCGCGGCCGCCCACCGGGATCCGGCGAAGTTGGCTGAACAGGAATTGGTCGAACGCTCATGCGGCGTTCGCCGGAGTTCCGTGTACGGCCCGGCCGCTGCGCCTATGTTCGAACCTTCTTGGTACCCGTACACCTGTGCAACCGAGACAGGAAAGGACATCACGTGGCCTCCATCGACCGACGCCGATTCCTCCAGCTGGGCGGCGCATCCGCCGCCGCCGCCGGCCTGGCGGCGTTCCCGCCCGTGGTCAGCAAGGCCCTGGCAATGCCCGCGATCAGCAGGACCCGGTCGATCGAGGACGTCGAGCACGTCGTCATCCTGATGCAGGAGAACCGTTCCTTCGACCACTACTTCGGCACCCTGCGCGGCGTGCGCGGGTTCGACGACCCGCGCCCCACGCTGCTGCCGAACGGGAAGCCGAACTGGCGCCAGCCCGCCGCCGGGGTGAAGACCGGCCGCTACCACGACCGCGGCCTGCCCGCCTCCGAGCAGGAGGTGCTGCCCTGGTACATCGACCCCGGGAACACCACCGAGTACCAGGCCGGCACCGACCACGGGTGGAGCAGCGGCCACCTCGCCTGGAACGAGGGGCGCCACGACCAGTGGGTGAACCAGAAGCAGGACGTCATGACGATGGGCCACCTCAAGCGCCAGGACCTGCAGTACCACTTCGCCCTGGCCGACGCCTTCACCGTCTGCGACGCGTACTTCTGCTCGGTGCACGCCGACACCGCCCCCAACCGCATCTACCTGTGGACCGGTACCAGCGACCCGCGCAACGCGTACGGCCGCAAGCCGAACGGGCCGGGCCTGTGGGAGCGCAACAACACCAACGGCTACACCTGGACCACGTACCCGGAGCGCCTGGAGGCGGCCGGCGTCAGCTGGAAGCTGTACCAGGGCGGCTCCGGCGAGCCGGGCACCCCCACGGACAACTACACCGACAACTCGCTGATGTTCTTCGAGCGGTTCCAGGTCGCCGAGGGCGCGTCGGGCCCGCTGGTGGACAAGGGCGCCACCGACCACACGCTCAAGGAGTTCCGCGCCGACGTCCAGCAGGGCCGGCTGCCGCAGGTCTCCTGGATCGTCCCGCCGTACAAGTACAGCGAGCACCCGTCCGCCACGCCCACCGACGGCGCGTACTACATCAACCTCGTGCTGGACGCGCTCACCTCCAACCCCGAGGTCTGGGGAAAGACCGTCTTCCTCATCAACTACGACGAGAACGACGGCCTGTTCGACCACGTCGTCCCGCCGATGCCGCCGGTCGTCAGCGGCCCGGGCGGCCAGGGCATGGTCTCCCGCAGCCTGGAGGCGAGCCTCGGCGACGAGCTGCTCGACCTCGGCAGGTACCCGGGCGAGATGAGCCCGCTGGTCCCCGGCGCCGATCCGGGCGGCCGGCAGCCGATCGGCCTGGGCCCGCGCGTGCCGCTGCTGGTCATCTCCCCGTGGTCGCGCGGTGGTTGGGTCTGCTCGGAGACCTTCGACCACACCTCGGTCCTGCGCTTCCTGGAGGCCAGGTTCGGCATCGCGGAGCCCAACATCAGCGCCTGGCGCCGTTCGGTCTGCGGCGACCTCACCTCGGCCCTCGACTTCTCCGGCGCCGACCCGAAGCCGGTCTCGATCCCGGTGCCCGCGCCGATCGCCTCGCAGGGCAAGCCCTACCAGGTGCCGCTGCCCCAGCAGGTGCCCACCCAGGAGCGGGGCACCCGGCCGGCCCGCGCCCTCCCCTACGACCTGCGGGTCAACGAGGACGAGACGGACACCCCGGGGCAGTTCCGGCTGGAGCTGGACAACTGGGGCGACGCGGGCGCGTGGCTCTACGTCTACGACCGGACCGCCCCCAAGGCGGCCCCCCGCCGTTACACCATCTCGGCCTACGACAACTTCAGCGACTTCTGGCCGCTGACGGACGCCGGCGGCTACCACCTCGCCGCCCACGGCCCGAACGGGTCGCTGCAGGAGTTCGAGGGTGAGCTGCGCGCCGAGTTGGTCGCGCGGTTCACCCCGCACGGCACCAGGGTGAAGGTCCAGGTCCGCAACAACGGGGAGGCGACCCGTACGGTGACCGCCGCCGACGCCTACGCGAAGGACCCGTCCGCGCCGGGCCACCGCATTCGCCCCGGCGACTCGGCGCAGTTCACCTTCGACGTGGACGCCCACAGCCGCTGGTACGACATCACCGTCGCCGCCGTGGACGGCCCGGCGTTCCGCCGCCGCTGGGCCGGCCACCTGGAGAACGGCCGCCCCGGCACCAGCGACCCCGGCCCGCGCTGACCTGACCTGGCCTGGCCTGGCCTGGCCTGGCCACACCCGTGCCCCGTCGCTGCTCGGCGACGGGGCACGGGCGTCGGTGCGGGCGCGCGGCCGACGCGGGGCCGGCGCCGGGGCAGAGCGCCGTCCCGGGTCGGTCCTCCGCCAGGACCCGCACGCGGCGCCGGGTGGGGAACCCGATGCGCGGGTCAGGGCGATCCGGAGTCCCGCACGATGTCCGGACAGGTGCGGTCCTCCGGGCTTCGGGAGCCCGACGGTAGCCGCACGGTGAACACCGACCCCGCGCCCGGGGTGCTCGCCACGTGGACGCCGCCGCCGTGGAGTTCGGCGAGCTTGCGGACGATGGCGAGGCCGAGACCGCTGCCGCCGGTCTGGCGGTTGCGGGACTTCTCGGCCCGCCAGAAGCGCTCGAACACCAGCGGCAGGTCCGCCGCGGCGATGCCGGTGCCGGTGTCGGCGACCTCGATGAGCAGGGCGCCGGCCCGGGCGCGGGCCCGCAGGGTGACCGTGCCGCCCGCCGGGGTGTGCCGGACGGCGTTGGCGACCAGGTTGCCCACCGCCTGACGCAGGCGCACCGGGTCCGCGAAGACGTCCACGCCGACTGCGGCGCCGGCCGGGTCGACGGCCAGGGCCACACCGGACGCCTGCGCCTGCGCTCCGTGCGCGGTGGCGACCTGCACCAACAGGTCATCGACGTCGACGGGTTCGCGGTACAGGGCCAGTTCGCCCGCGTCGGCGGCGGCGAGGTCCCGCAGGTCGTCGATGAGGTGCTGGAGCAGCAGGGCCTCTTCGAGCAGGGAGCCCGTCAGGGCCCGGTCAGCGGTGGCGACCCCGTCCTCGACGGCCTCCAGCCAGCCGCGGATGTTGCTCAGCGGGGTGCGCAGCTCGTGCGCGATGTCGCCGACCATCGCCTTGCGCAGGTCCTCCAGTTGCCCGCGCCGTTCGGCCATGGCGTTGAAGGCGGCGGCGAGTCCGGCGATCTCGTTGCGGCCGGTCACGGTCACCCGGGCCGAGAGGTCCCCGTCGGCCATCCGCCGGGCCGCGTGGGTGAGCGCGTGCAGCGGCCTGGAGAGCCGTAGTCCGACCGTCACCGTGATCGCCACGGTCGCCACCAGCACCAGGGCGGCCACCTCGGTGACCCGCCCGGGGTGGGCGGAGGTCAGCACGGGGGCCGCGCCCCCGGCGCCGACCGGGGCGCCGACGAACAGCAGCACGGGCGGCGCCACGTACTGGACGAGCTGCTGCCGGCGGGCGTTGGTGAGGCAGGCGGAGGTCACCTGGTCCTGGCGCGGGTCGCCGGACGGGGTCCCGTCCGGCCCCAGGGTCAGGGTGACGGGACGGATCTGCTGGCGTGCCAGGCAGGCGTTGACGAGGCCGGTGAGGTCGGCGAGGGCGGCCGTCTCGGTACGGGTGGGAGCGCTCACCACCATGGGGGCCGCGCAGCGCACGCCGAGGGCACGGTCGTCGGCGGTGCGCAGGTGCGGCCGCCCGGCGGGGTCATCGGTGACGGTCGCCTCGATGCCGAGCGCCGTGCGCAGACAGTCCGCCTGCTTCACCAGGCCGTCCTCCAGCGCCGCGTGCTCGGCCGGGGTCAGTCGGAACGGGCCCACCGCGCGGGCGTCGATCCGGTCGCTCGGCGCGCCGGGCAGCATGGCGAGGTCGACGGAGAGCGGGTCGACGATGGTGGTGGGCGTACGGGGCAGGGCCGCCCGCTCGACGGCGGGGCCCTGGGTGACAGCCGTGCCCGACCCGGCGGATGCGGCGGGGGCGGGAGCCGTACCCGACCCGGCGGACGCGGCGGGAGCAGGGCCCGCCGCGGAGTCGATGACCGGTTCGAAGCGCGGGGTGGCCAGCACGATGCGCTGCCCGGTGGCGGCCGCGAGCCGCCGCACGGTCTCCTGCGCGCCGTTCCAGTCGGGGTGGGTCGCGGCGTAGCCGAGCAGTTCGTGGTAGATCCGGGTCTGGTCCGCGAGGACCTGGGTCTGCTCCTGTTTGATCGCGCCGGTGGTGGTGCGGGCGGCCAGCCAGGCCGTCGCGGCGATGGAACAGAGGGAGACCAGCGCGGAGAGCGCGAGCAGTCGGACCGTCAGGCTGCGGCGCAGCGGGGTGTCACGACGCAAGGCGCGGTTCCTCCGCGAGCTTGTAGCCGATGCCGTACACCGTCAGGAGGCTGACGGGGCGGCGCGGGTGCGGTTCGATCTTGCGGCGCAGGTTCATCACGTGGGTGTCGACGGTACGGGTGGTGATGTACCGGTCGATGCCGTGCAGGTGTTCCAGCAGCTGGGCGCGGGTGAAGACCCGGCCCGGCTGGGCGGCCAGTACCTCCAGCAGCCGGAACTCGGCGGGTGTGCAGCTGACGGGCCGTCCGTGGGCGGTGACCTCGTGGCGCAGGGGGTCGACGGTGAGGGGCCCGACGCTCAGGGCGGTCGCCGGCGCGGCGGTGTCCCGGGGAGGGGCCGTCGGGGAGCCGCGGCGCACCAGGGCGCGGACCCGGGCGACGAGTTCCCTGGGGCTGTAGGGCTTGGTGAGGTAGTCGTCGGCGCCGAGGTCGAGGCCGAGCAGCAGGTCTTCCTCGGCGGAGCGGGCGGTCAGCATCAGCACCGGCAGGGCGGACTCGGCGCGCAGGACGCGGCAGACGTCGAGGCCGTCCAGGACGGGCATCATGACGTCCAGGACCAGGAGTTGCGCCGGGCCGCGGCGGGCCTCCTCCAGCGCGGCACGGCCGTCGTGGACGACGACGACGTGGTGCCCTTCGCGTTCCAGGTACAGGCGGATGAGGTCGGCCTGCTTGGGATCGTCCTCGGCGACCACGACATGTGCGCACATACGGATGATCGTAGAGCGCCCCCGAACGGCTCTCGACCTGGCCGGCGGGCCGGGCCGGCGGTCGGGGTCCGCACCAACTCGTCACGAACCATGCCACTTCACCACCACTTCCAGATCATGCTCCGACCGCTTCCTGACAACTTCCTGACACCGACCGGCCAGTGTGGCGGAGTCCGCCGGGGGGCGAACCCCCCGGACCTGCTCCGAAAGGTCCCCGCGTGAAGTCGTTTTCCCGCCTGCTGCCCCTCGCCGCCCGCGCCCTCGGGGCGGCCCTGGTCCTGTCCACGGTCCCCGTCGCCGCCACCACCGTCGCCGCCACCACCGCCGCGGCCGCGTCCGTCGAGGGCATGCGGGCCCCCGCCGCCCCGACCGTCTCGGAGCAGGACGTGATGCCGCACCTGCGGGCCCTGCAGCGGATCGCCGACCGCAACGGCGGCAACCGCGCGCACGGCACCCGGGGGTACGCGGAGTCGGTGGCGTACCTGCGGCACGCGCTGGACCGGGCCGGCTTCCACACCGAGCTGCGCCGCTTCGACCACGGCGGCGAGGCCGGCTACAACCTGATCGCCGACTGGCCGGGCGGCGACCCGAACCACGTGCTGCTCACCGGCGCCCACCTGGACAGCGTCAAGCAGGGCCCGGGGATCAACGACAACGGCTCCGGCTCGGCGGCGGTCCTGACCACCGCCCTCCAGGTGGCCGAGGCCCGGCTCAAGCCCGCGCGGCACCTGCGGTTCGCCTGGTGGGGGGCGGAGGAGGTCGGGCTGGTCGGCTCCGCCGACTACGTCAAGGGCCTGTCCCCCGACGACCGCAAGGCGATCGACCTCTACCTCAACTTCGACCAGACGGGCAGCAAGAACACCAAGCAGTGGCTCGTGGTGAAGGACGGGCAGCAGGCCGACAGCGCGGCCGGGCAGGCCTTCGAGTCGTGGTTCGCCGCCCGGGGCCTCGCCACCTTCGACGTCGGGGTGGGCGGCTCGGACAACGAGTCGTTCGGCAAGGCCGGCATCCCGTCCTCCGGCTTCAGCACCGGCATCTCGGACTGCATCCACGACGCGTGCGACAACCTCGCCAACGTCGACCCGGCCACGGAGACGACCAGCACCAACGCCCTGGTCGGCGTGGTGTGGCAGCTCGCCGCCACCACCCCCGCCACCACCCGGCCCTGACCACCCGACACCCGCAGGAGGCAGAGATGCGCAGAACACCGACGACCCGCCGCCGGACCGCCGCCGTGCTGGCGACCGCGACCGCCCTCGGCGTCGCCCTGACGGCCCTGCCCGCCTCGGCGGCGACCGGCATCGGGGACCCGTACTTCCCCGACGACGGCAACTCCGGCTACGACGTGGGGCATTACGACGTCCGGATCGCCTACGACCCGGCGCGCACCGACCACCTGGACGGCGACACCACCGTCACCGCCCGGGCCACCCGGGCGCTGGACCGCTTCAGCCTGGACCTGAAGGGCTTCACGGTCGCCTCGGTCACCGTGAACGGCACGCCGGCGCGGTCGTTCTCGCGCTCCGGCGAGCACAAGCTGGTCGTCGTCCCGGCCCAACGGGTCGCCCGGGGCGCCACGTTCGCCGTCCGGGTGACGTACGCCGGCACGCCCGACGCCGAGGGCTGGCACACCCTGGTGGACGGCGGCGCGAACGCGGCGGGCGAACCGCACTCCGCGACCTCGTGGTACCCGTCCAACGACCACCCGTCCGACAAGGCCACCTTCGCCCTCACCGCGACCGTCCCCGACGGCTGGACCGCGATCGGCAACGGCCTGCCGGGGCCGACCACCACCGACAACGGCACCACGACCTTCCGCTGGCACGAGGACCGCCCGATGGCGACGTACCTCAGCACGGTCGCCATCGACCGGTTCACCGTCCACCGGGCGCAGCTGCCCGACGGCAAGCCGGTCATCTCGGCGTACAGTCCGGGCGTTGAGATCGACGCGGCCCTGGAGGCCGCGCAACCGGAGATCCTGACCTTCCTGGCCTCGAAGTTCGGCCCGTACCCGTTCTCCTCGGCGGGCTCGATCGTGGTCGGCCCGGCCAAGACGCCCAGCCACGGCGCGGGGGCCCTGGAGACGCAGAGCCGGCCGACGTACAACGGGATGATCTCCGACGAGGGGGTGGTCCACGAGAGCACCCACCAGTGGTTCGGCGACAGCGTCTCGTTCACCGACTGGCGTGACGGCTGCCTCGCCGAGTGCTTCGCCCAGTACGCCAACCAGTTGTGGGAGGAGCACAAGGGCGCCGACCTCGACACCGGCTTCTACGCCCACACGGTCGCCGGCAACAAGGACAACCCCTCGTACTGGTCCACGAAGCTGTACGACCCGGGGAAGGGCAGGGAACTCGACCCCGCCCTGTACTTCAAGGGCTCCCTGATGCTGCACGCCCTGCGGCGCACCGTCGGCGACGACGCCTTCTTCACCACCCTGCGCCGCTGGACCGCCGACCACGCCTACGGCAACGCCTCGTTCCCGCAGTTCGAGGCGCTGGCGGCGCAGGTGTCGGGCAAGGACCTCAAGGGCTTCTTCGACGCCTGGGTCCACGGGACGACGATCCCCGCGAAGGAGTACCTCTACCCGGGCGCCCTGGCCGCCCTGGCCGGCCGGTAGCCCTCCGCCGGGCCGGGGCGGCTCCGGACCGGAGCCGCCCCGGCCTGCGGCCACGAGCCTGCCCGGCACAGCCGACCCGAAGCCTGTGAACGGACGGCGAGCCCGAGCCTGTGAACGGACGGCGAGCCCGAGCCTACGAACCGGCCGCGAGCCCGAGCGCCCGGCGGTACCAGGGAGCGGCGGCGGGCAGCCGGGTGAGGGGTCCGGGGCCGGGCGGGCAGGCGGCGCGGCGCCAGACGTCGTCGCTGCGGTACCAGTGGTCGCGGGCGATCAGGGCGAACTGGCGCTCGGAGACCCGGCCGGGGGTGGCGGCGAGCAGCCGGCGGCACTCCTCCCAGGGCGTGTCCGGACCGTCCAGGGCGGGCAGCAGGCCGAGCTCGGCCAGCGCGCCGAGCAGGTCGCCGGCCCGGACCGGCTCGGGGTGGCTCGCATGGTGGACGCCGGGCGGGACGACGTGCTCGTCCAGGGCGAGGGCGGTGATCAGCCGGGCCAGGTCGGCGCGGTCCACCACGGAGAGCCGGGCGTTCCCGCCCGCCCAGGGCACCGGCACCCGGCGGACCAGATCGGCCAGCGCGGGCACCACCCAGCGGTCGCCCGTCCCGGTCACCAGGCCGGGCCGCAGCACGACGGCGCCGGCCGCCAGCGCGACGCGTTCCCCGAGCAGTCGGGTCCGGCTGGCCTCGGAGACCGGGGCGGCCGGTATCTCGTCGACCCGTATGCCCGCGTGCGGCCCCTCGCCGTAGACCGCCGTCGTCGACAGGTGGACGATCCGGCGCACCCCGGCCCGGGTCGCGGCGGCCGTCACCGCCTCGGTGCCGCGCACGTTCACCGCCTCGCACTCCTCGGCGCCGCCGGAGACCCGGGAGGCCAGGTGGAGCAGCACCTCGGCGCCCTCGCAGAGCTCGGCCAGCGCCGCCTCGTCGGCGAGGTCGCCCGGCACCCAGGTGGTGGCGCCGCGCTCCGCCGGCACCGCGCGGGCCAGCGCGCGCACCCGCGCGCCGCGGGCGGTGAGGGCGGCCAGCACGGCGGAGCCGATGAAGCCGGTCGCCCCGGTCAGGGCGACCGTGGTCCGCCCCTGGTGTTCCTGTCCCGCCGCCGCCATGGCACCGTCCCTCCCCGTCGACCGGCCGGTCAGTCTATCCAGCCGTCGTCCACCCGGCGGCCACCCGTACGGAGGGGGCGGGGCACGGCCCGAGGTAAGGCCCGCCTAGGCTGTATGCCAAGCAAAACGGGCGAACCGGACCCTCCCCAGGGGCCACGAGGACGGAAAGCAGGGCCCCCCGATGGGCGACGGAATGTCAGGCATGCACCACCACGGCGGGATGACCCAGCTAGGCCCGTTCACCCTCTCCAACGTCTGGACCTGGTCCCCCGACTGGGTGTTCCTGCTGGGCGGTCTGGTCGCCCTGGCGCTCTACGCGGCGGCCGTGGTCCGGCTCCACCGGCGCGGCGACCGCTGGCCGATCGGCCGGATGGTCGGCTGGGCGGCCGGTGTCGGCTCCATGATCCTGGTCACCTGCACCGGGCTGAACGACTACGGCATGGTGCTGTTCAGCGCGCACATGATCCAGCACATGGTGCTCTCCATGCTGACGCCGATCCTGATGCTGCTGGGCGCCCCGATCACGCTGGCGCTGCGCGCGCTGCGGCCGGCCGGCAAGGGCCGCCCGCGCGGGCCGCGCGAGCTGCTGGTGGCGCTGCTGCACAGCCGGTACGTCCGGGTGGTCTCGCACCCGGCGTTCACCATCCCGCTGTTCATCGCGAGCCTGTACGGGGTCTACTTCACCCCGCTGTTCGACTTCCTGATGCAGTACCGCGCCGGGCACATCTTCATGATGGTGCACTTCCTCCTCACCGGCCTGGCCTTCTTCTGGCCGATCATGGGCGTGGACCCGGGCCCGCACCGCCCCGGCCATGTGATGCGGATCATCGAGCTGTTCATGGGGATGCCGTTCCACGCCTTCTTCGGCGTGGCGGTGATGATGGCCGCCCACCCGCTGGTCACCACCTTCACGGTGGAGGGCGCGCCACCGGGCACCGACCTCCTGGAGGACCAGAAACTGGCCGGCGGCATCACCTGGGCCTTCGGTGAGATCCCGACCGCGATCGTGCTGATCGCGCTGGTGTACCAGTGGATGCGCTCCGAACAGCGGCAGGCCCGCCGCAGCGACCGCGCCGAGGAGCGCAGCGGCGACGCCGAGCTGGCGGCGTACAACGCCTACCTGGCCTCGCTGCACAAGCGCGGTCCGCGCCCGGCGGCCCCCGCCGCCACCCCGGCCGCCCCCGTGACCCCGGCGGCCGACGCGGGCTGAGCCCGCCGCCGCCCGCTGCGGAACCCCCGTTCCAGTCCGGAACGGGGGTTCCGCTGTAGACGTTCGGATGGTATGCACGCTCTGCTGATCGTCGCCGTCCTGCTCTGCGGGTACGTCCTGCTCTGGCTGCTCGGCTTCCTCGGCTGCGCACTGCGGCAGCAACGCCGACCCGTCCCCGCCGGGGCCGACTACCTGGTCGTCCTCGGCGCCGCGCTGGACGGCTGCGAGCCCGGACCACCGCTGGCGGCCCGGCTGGACGCCGCACTGGAACGTCTCACCGCCGAGGAGGCCGCGGGACACACCCCGCTGCTGCTGGTCACCGGCGGGAAGGGCCCGCACGAGGAGTGCACCGAGGCCGCCGCGATGGCCCGCTACCTGGCCGCCCGGGGTGTCCCGGCCGACCGGATCCGCCGCGAGGAGCGGGCCGTGAACACGGTCGAGAACCTGCGGTTCAGCGCGGCCCTGATGGCCGCCGAACGGACCGGCTACCGGTGCACGGTCGTCACCAGCGGGTTCCACACCGTACGCGCCGCCCTCGCCGCCCACCGGGCCGGCGCCCCCGCCCGGGTGCTCGGCGCGGACGGACTGCTCGCGCACGGCCCGTACGCGCTGCTCCGGGAGGCGGTCGGGACGGCGCTGGCCTACCCGCGCGCCAACGGCGCCGCCCTCCTGCTGCTGACCGGGACCGGGGCCCTCCTCGGCTAGGGCCTGCCCGGCCGGACAGGCCCCAGGTCCAGGCCCCGGACCCGCCGGCTCCTACTGGAGCCTCCACTGCTGGTTCCAGCCGTTGTTGCAGGTCCAGACGCCCAGGGCCTTGGCGTCCTCGTCGTAGGTCAGGCAGTCCTGGTCGGTGATCCGGATCTGGTACTGGCCATTGCCCTGGGCGACGAGCTGCCACTTCTGCTCGTCGGCGCCGGTCCACGGCTTGGCGTCGGCGACGTAGCCCTTGGTGTTCTCGGTCAGCGCGAGGCCGGACACGGCGCTGGTGATCTCGTAGCGGCCGTTGCCCACCGCGGCGAACTGCCAGCCGGTGTTCTTGGGGCCGCTGGTGCCGGCGAGGACCGCGGGCCCCGAGGCAGCCCCGGTGGCCACCGGGCCCCGGCCGGTCTTCACCGTGGGGTACCGCAGGCCGGTCACGGCGTCACCGCCACCACCACCGCCCCCCTGGTGCGCGGGCACGCCGGGGGTGGCGGGGGTGCCGCCCGTGCTGACACCCGGCACCGTACCGGGCTTGGCGGGGACGCCCGGGGTGGCGGTGCCGCCGGTGCTGACACCCGGCACCGTGCCAGGGGTCGCGGGGACGCCCGGGGTGACGGGGACACCGGGGTTGGAGGTACCGCCCGAGACGGCCGGGGTCACGATCTCGCGGGCCGGGAAGTGGATGATCCGCTTGCTGTCGTAGCAGCGGATCAGCACGCAGGACCGGGAGGTGGTCACGGTCCGGTCCGAGTCGTTGCCGACGAAGGCCCAGTTCCCGAAGCCGCCGTCGCCCTTGTTGGTGAAGGTCGAGTCGCCCGCGAAGACCCAGATCCGGAAGTCGTCGTAGCCGGCCGGGCCACCCTCGGAGTCGTGGTGCTCCAGCTTCACGGTCTGGTCGACCACGACCCCGTGCATGTCCGCCTCGTAGACGTTGCGGAACATGAGGCTGTCGTAGAGGTCGGTGCCGTCGTACTTGAACACCATGACGTTGAACCCCGGTGCCGCAGCGCTCAGTTGGCTGGCCATCCCCTGGGTGAACGCCGCGTTGTCGGCCTGCGCGGTGCGGGCCGCGCTGCGGAAGGCCCCGATCATGGTGCCGATGGAGTTGATCAGCGCGCTGTAGCAGTTGCCGTTGCCGATGTTGGCGGGCCCGCCGACCCCCGGCTCTATGCCCGGGCAGTCGGTCGCCGCCGAGGCCTGCTGCGGCACGGCCATCAGGCCGGTCGCGGCCAGGGCGGTCAGCAGGGTGCCGGCGACGGCCCGTTGGGTGGCCCTGGTCGTCCGGCGGGAGGAAACGCGCATGCTGAAGTGCCCCGATCATTCGGCGTGGTGACGTCCGTCTGCGGATCCGCAGCGGAGAAACGGTTCTTCGGATGTTAGGGCCGCTCAGAGGCCCCGCCCAGGGTCCTTGACGGCTCCCTGACGGAGCACTTCGATCTTCTTCCGGCCGGGCCCGGCCGGATCCTCGGGACACACCCCGACAACGCGGGGAGGCCCCCGGGTCCAGTACGGACCCGGGAGCCTCCCGGTGCGTCAACTCCCCTGATATCAGGCGAGGTTGGCGAGCGCCTCGTTGAAGGTCTTCGACGGGCGCATCACGGCCGCGGCCTTGGCCGGGTCGGGCTGGTAGTAGCCACCGAGGTCGACCGGCGAGCCCTGGACGGCGATCAGCTCGTCGACGATGGCCTTCTCCTGCTCGCCGAGGGTCTTGGCCAGGCCCTCGAACGCCTGGGCCAGCGCGGCGTCGGCGGTCTGCTTGGCCAGCTCCTGGGCCCAGTACAGGGCCAGGTAGAAGTGGCTGCCGCGGTTGTCGATGCCACCGAGGCGGCGGCTCGGCGACTTGTCCTCGTTGAGGAAGGAGCCGGTGGCGCGGTCCAGGGTGTCGGCCAGCACCTGGGCGCGGGCGTTGCCGGTGCTGGTGGCCAGGTGCTCGAAGCTGGCGGCCAGCGCGAAGAACTCGCCCAGGCTGTCCCAGCGCAGGTAGTTCTCCTTGACCAGCTGCTGGACGTGCTTCGGGGCGGAGCCGCCGGCGCCGGTCTCGAACAGGCCGCCGCCCGCCATCAGCGGGACGACCGACAGCATCTTGGCGCTGGTGCCCAGCTCCAGGATCGGGAACAGGTCGGTCAGGTAGTCGCGCAGCACGTTGCCGGTCACCGAGATGGTGTCCTCGCCGCGACGGATGCGCTCCAGCGAGAACGCGGTGGCCTCGACCGGGGACTTGATCTCGATCTGCAGGCCGGTGGTGTCGTGCTCCGGCAGGTACTTCTTGACCTTCTCGATCAGGACGGCGTCGTGGGCGCGGTTCTCGTCCAGCCAGAACACCGCCGGGACGCCGGTGGCGCGGGCGCGGGTGACGGCCAGCTTGACCCAGTCCTGGATCGGCAGGTCCTTGGTCTGGCAGGCGCGGAAGATGTCGCCCGGCTGGACGGCCTGCTCCAGCACCACGGTGCCCTCGGTGTCGACCAGGCGGACGGTGCCGGCCGCGGCGATCTCGAAGGTCTTGTCGTGGCTGCCGTACTCCTCGGCCTTCTGGGCCATCAGGCCGACGTTCGGGACCGAGCCGATGGTGGCCGGGTCCAGGGCGCCGTGGGCACGGCAGTCGTCGAGGACGGCCTGGTACACGCCGGAGTAGCTGCTGTCCGGCAGCACGGCGAGGGTGTCGGCCTCCTGGCCGTCCGGGCCCCACATGTGGCCGGAGGTGCGGATCATGGCCGGCATCGAGGCGTCGACGATGACGTCACTCGGGACGTGCAGGTTGGTGATGCCCTTGTCCGAGTCGACCATCGCCAGGGCCGGGCCCTCGGCGAGCTCGGCCTCGAACGAGGCCTTGATCTCCTCGCCCAGGTGCGGCACGCCGTCCAGGCCGTTGAGGATGCCGCCGAGGCCGTTGTTCGGGTCCAGACCGGCGGCGACCAGCGCCTCGCCGTACTTGGCGAAGGTCTTCGGGAAGAAGGCGCGCACCACGTGGCCGAAGACGATCGGGTCGGAGACCTTCATCATGGTGGCCTTGAGGTGCACCGAGAACAGCACGCCCTCGGCCTTGGCGCGGGCGACCTGGGCGGCCAGGAACTCGCGCAGCGCGGCGACGCGCATCACCGAGGCGTCGACGACCTCGCCGGCCAGCACCGGCACCTTCTCGCGCAGCACGGTGGTGGTGCCGTCCTCGGCGACCAGCTCGATGCGCAGCGCACCGTCGGCGGCGACCACGGCGGACTTCTCGGTGGAGCGGAAGTCGTTCTCACCCATGGTGGCGACATTGGTCTTGGAGTCGGCCGACCAGGCGCCCATGCGGTGCGGGTGGGTCTTGGCGTAGTTCTTCACCGAGGCGGGGGCACGGCGGTCCGAGTTGCCCTCGCGCAGGACGGGGTTGACGGCGCTGCCCTTGACCTTGTCGTAGCGGGCGCGGACGTCCTTGTCCTCGTCGGTCTGCGGGTCGTCCGGGTAGTCCGGCAGCGCGTAGCCCTGCGCCTGCAGCTCGGCGACGGCCGCCTTGAGCTGCGGGATGGAAGCCGAGATGTTCGGCAGCTTGATGATGTTGGCGCCCGGGGTCTTGGCGAGCCCACCCAGCTCGGCGAGGGCGTCCTCGATGCGCTGCCCCTCGGCGAGACGCTCCGGGAAGCTCGCGATGATCCGCCCGGCCAGGGAGATGTCGCGGGTCTCCACGCGCACACCCGCCGTCGAGGCGTATGCCTGGACAACCGGCAGGAACGAGTAGGTCGCCAGGGCCGGAGCCTCGTCGGTGTGCGTATAGATGATGGTCGAGTCAGTCATCGGTACTCCGCTTCACGTCTCCAACGTCTTGACGTCAAGATATCTCGTCACGGGCCCCCAGCTCCACCTCCCCCCGCCCCGGAGCACACGCCGGGCGCCTCGGGAGCGCGTCGGCGGTCAGCTCCACCGTGGTCCCGAGGCGGGTGCGGGGCAAGCGGAGGGCGCTCAGACCTCGGCGAACCGGGCCGCCAGCTCGGCCTCGTCGGCGAGGAACCAGAGCTGCCGGCCGCGGTTGCTCTCCCGGACGAAGTCGCGCAGGGCGTCGCTCGCCGCGATGTGGTCGGCGACGTCGCCGAGGACGACCAGGCCGACCCGGTAGTTGACGAACTTCTGCACGATGCCGCCGGCGACCCGGGTGCGCAGCGCGAAGAAGTCCGGGTGCAGCCGGGCGGCGGGGACGACCACCCAGGAGGCGCCACGGCCGAAGGCGTCGCCGATCACGTCCATGGCGTCCTGCTCCTCGCGGATCAGCGCGCCCTCCGCGGGCAGCCTGAGGACCGTCGTGCCGTACTGCTCGGACATTGCCGTTCTCCCTGGTCGAGTCGATGGGTGGACGAGGTCGGTGCGGTCGTGAGGCCGGTACGTGAACGAGGTCAGTACGTGGCCGAGGTCAGCGTGTGGACGATGCCGAGCAGCGCCGCGGTGTCGGCCGGATCTCCGAGGACGACGACCCGCAGGGTCTCCCGCTCCGGGTCGTGGACGGTCTCGACGTGCAGCGGCCGACCGCCCTCGCGCGGTCCGGCGATCGCGGCCAGCACGGCGGTGGTCAGCCGGTCGGCGCCGGCCCGGTCGACGCCCTCGATCCGGACGACGGCGGACACCTCGGCGCGCGCCCGGTCGACACTCGGCGCGGCCGGGGCGGCCGGGGCACCGGCGAAGGCCTCCAGGTCCGCACGGGCGATCCGGTACTGCTTGCCGATCCTGGTCGCGGCGAGCCGGCCGTCGCGGATGTAGCCGCGGACGGTGCGCACGTGCAGACCGAGCAGTTCGGCCACCTGTTCCACCGAGTAGTACTGCGCCACCTGCGGCCATCCTCCCTGATGTCCCTATCGTCATGGACGATACCATCCGATAGGGATGTTTACGGAAGGATAGGGAGTGGCGTAGTCCAATCGGGTGAGTCGACCGTCAGGACTGCGTCAACGCACCACCCCATTCGGTCAACGCCGCGTCAGGACCGGCGACGACCGGCGGAACCCGGCCTAGCGTCGAAGCAGCAGTTCCGGCAGGCACCACCACCCCACCCGGGAGCACCCGCATGGCCCGCGTCGTCTGGCACGTTCCGGTCACCGTCTCCAGCACCGGCACCACCGCCCTCCGCCTCTTCCGCCTGCGCCACGGCCGCCGCTGCGCCGTCGGCTTCTCCAGCCCCGAGTCCCTCGCCGCCCTCCTCGGACCCGACCAGGCGTTCACCGAGCTCGGCGAACCCGCGCTGCGCGCGCTCGTCGCCCCGCTCGGCGTCGACACCCTCGTCCTGGACCCGCGCCTGGTCGCCCCGCCCGCCACCACCGCCGCCATCCCACTCGCCCCCGCCCCGACCGCACAGCTCCAGCACCGGTGACCGCCCTCCACCTGGTCGCCGACGATCCGGACCCCGAACCGGAACGGCCCGAGCCGGCCCGGGCGCTGCACGCGCTCGCCCGGGTCAGCTACGGGCCGATCCCGCTCGACTTCGATCGGCTGGCGGCGGAGCACCCGGCCGTCCAGGGCGGGCTCGCCCTCGCCGGCGACGCCGACCTGGAGCTCCGCCTCGCCTGCACCGGCCCCGAGGAGCTACGGGCGGTCGCCGCCGCCCTGCAGCGCGCAGGCGCCGCCAAGGTCAAGGTCGACCTGGTGCTGCGCGCCCTCACCCCGACACCCGTCGCCCCCGGCCCGGTCACCCTGCGGCCGGTGCCCTCCTGATACAAGCCCCACCCGCACTACTCGCGGGCCAGGGCCGCGATCGCGGCGAGCAGCAGCGCCGAGCCCGCCAACAGGCCCGCGGTGAGCGGCTCTCCGAGCCAACCCGCTCCCATCACGGCCGCCGTCGCCGGTTCCAACAGGACCAGCACGGCGGCCGTGGTGCCCGGGACGACACTCAGGCCGGTGAAGTACCACCGGTAGGCGAGCAGCGTCGGCACCGTCCCGAGGAACAGCAGCGCGCCGCCGGTCACCGCCGGGTGCCCCTCGGTCGGCCACAGGCCCTGGACGGCCGCCAACGGCAGCAGGCAGAGCAGCCCGGTGGTGAACGCGCCCGTACTGGCGCGCGCCGAACCACCGCCCCGGGCCCACAGGGTCAGCCCGCTCTGCCCGGCGCCCGCCAGCACGGCCAGCGCGACTCCCAGGGCCGGGCGCGGCCCCGCCGCCGGGGCGGCCACCAGCAGCGCGAGGCCGCCCAGTGCCAGCCCGACGGCGACGACGGCCCGGCGGGTGAGGCGCTCGCCCAGCAGGACGTGCCCGCCGAGGCTGGTCAGCACCGGGCCGGCGCCGATCGTGATCAGCGTGCCCAGCCCCAGGCCCGCGTACTGCACCGAGCCGAAGTAGGCGCACTGGCTGACCGCCAGGCCGAGCCCGGTCAGTACGGCGGCGCCCCGGCGGGCGGGCTCGGCCGCCCGACCGCCGGACGGCAGCAGGGCCAGGCAGAGCGCCGCGACGGCGAAGCGCCAGAAGGAGACGGCCACCGGGCCGAGGCCGCTGGTGCGCAGCAGCAGCGCGGCCACGGCACCGCCCACGCCCCAGGCGACGGCGGCGGCCGCAATGGACAACAGGCCGTGCCGGAAGGGCACGGCGGCGTACGAGGTCATGTGTCGGTACTCCACGATGAGATGCCGGATGAGGTCCGCGGGGTACGCGGGCGGCAGCCAGCGCCCCGGTGGCGGCGAGAAGGCCGACCGGCCGGGGTGGGTGGAGTGCGCCGCCCGCTAGCGGGCCGGCGGCGGAAGGATCACATGACGCATGGGGGCCAGCCTACGCCTGCGCCCGGTCGCCCAGCCGGGCCCCGGCCAGGCCCGGCAGCCGGGCGCGGGCGGCGTCCCGGTCCGGCCTGATCGTGATCTTTTCCTCCTTCACGGGCGCGACGTACCGTCAAACTCTGACGTGACGCACCCGGCATAAGGAGCAGGCCCGATGGACCGATTGACGTACGACGAGGTCATGGCCGCAGGGGAGCGGATCGCCGGCCGGGTGCGGCCGGTGGCCGTCGCCCCCGGGGACGACGCCGGACGGACCTGGCTGGCGCTGGAGTTCCTGCAGCACACCGGCAGTTTCAAGGCGCGCGGCGCGCAGAACTTCCTGCTCGCGCACGCCGAGGCGGGCACCCTTCCGGACGCCGGGGTCACCATCGCCTCGGGCGGCAACGCCGGCCTGGCCTGCGCCTGGGCGGCACGTGAACTCGGCGTCCGCGCCACGGTGTTCCTGCCCGAGACGGCCTCGCCGGTGAAGCTGGCGCGGCTGCGCTCGTACGGCGCCGAGGTACGGCTGGTCGGCCGGGAGTACGCGGAGGCGCTGGCCGCCTGCGAGGAGTTCGCGGCGAGCGCCGGTGCGCTGGCCTCGCACGCGTACGACCACCCCCTGATCGCCGCCGGTGCGGGCACGGTGCTGGAGGAGATCCGCGCCCGGGTGCCCGGACTGGACACGGTGGTGGTGTCGGTCGGCGGCGGCGGGCTGTTCGCCGGGGTGGCCGTCGCGGCCCGCGAGCACGGCGTGCGCGTGGTCGCGGTGGAGCCGGAGGGCAGCCGGGCGCTGCACGCCGCCCTCGCCGCCGGCCGGCCCGTCGACGTCCCGGTGGCCTCGGTCGCCCAGGACGCCCTCGGCGCCCGCCGTGCCACCGCCCTCGCCGTCCACGCCGCCCGCCACGAGGGCGTCCGGTCCGTCCTGGTCGACGACGAGGCCATCGTGCGCGCCCGCCGGCAGCTCTGGGAGGACCGCCGGATCGCCGTCGAGTACGCGGCCTCCACCGCCCTCGCCGCCCTCGACCAGGTGGAGGGCGAGCGCGTCGCCGTCCTCCTCTGCGGCGCCAACACCGATCCCGCCGACCTGGCCGCCGCACCGGACGCCGGCTGAGCGGTCGCCGACCGACCGGCGGGCGGCCGCTGATGCTCTCCGTCGGCAACCGGCACTCCGCCGACCACCACGACCTGCCCGCCGGTCGGTGAACCGGCGGGCAGGTCCGCGTCCGCGCCTGCGGCTACAGGCTCAGCACCGTCCGCAGGGCCTTCGCGAGCTCCCTCTCCGGATCGTCCGCCGCGCCCGTCGAGCGCCAGGCCACGAAGCCGTCCGGCCGGACCAGCACCGCGCCGTCCGGGCCGATCCCGTGCAGCGCGGCGAAGTCCGTGCCCGGCTCGGGCGCCAGGTCGTCCTCGGCGCCGTCGCCGATCCGGTAGGCGTCCAGCGGGACGGCCAGCCGGTCGGCCGCCCGCCGTGCGCCGGACCGCCAGGCGGCGCCCTCCGGGCCGGTGAGCAGCACCATCGCCTGCTCGTACAGGTCCAGCGTGGACAGCCGCACGCCCGCCCGCAACAGCCACTGGTGCGGGGCGCGGCTCCCCGGCTCCCCCGCCGACTCGAACGCCTCGGGGACGACGGCCCCCGCCCGGTCCGTGCCGGTCACCGCGCCCACCGGGTAGCGGTAGCCGAGCGCCACCGCCAGCACCCCGGCCTGCCGCCCGATGCCCGGCACCACCGCGTACCCGGGGTGGCTGTGCTCGGCCGAGCGGGCCGAGGCGCGCTCGCCGGTCACCTGCGCGACCGGACGGCGCTCCTGCCCGTACGTCTCCAGCAGCTCCGGCCCGGCCCAGCCGCACAGCACGGCGGCGAGCTTCCAGGCCAGGTTGTGCGCGTCCTGGATGCCGGTGTTGGAGCCGAACGCGCCGGTCGGCGACATCTCGTGCGCGGAGTCCCCGGCGAGGAAGACCCGCCCGGCGCCGTACCGCTCGGCCACCCGTTCGGCGGCGTGCCAGGGCGCCCGGCCGGTCACCTCGACGTCGAGTTCGGGCAGGCCGACGGCGGTGCGGATGTGCCGCTCGCAGCGCTCGTCGGTGAACGCCTCCAGCGGCTCGCCGTGCTCGGGGTGCCAGGGCGCGTGGAAGACCCACTCCGCCTGGTTGTCCACCGGCAGCAGCGCGCCGTCCGCCTCCGGGTTGGTCAGGTAGCAGGCGATGAAGTGCCGGTCGCCGACCACGTCGGCCAGCCGCTTGGCACGGAAGGTGATGCTGACGTTGTGGAACAGCTCGCCCTGGCCCGTCTGGCCGATGCCCAGGCGCTCGCGGGCCGGGCTGCGCGGGCCGTCCGCCGCGATCAGGTACTCCGAGCGCACCCGGCGCTCCTCGCCGGTCTCCCGGCTGCGCAGCAGCGAGGTCACGCCGTCGGCGTCCTGCTCGAAGGAGACCAGCTCGGTGCTGAAACGGATGTCGCCGCCGAGGTCGCGGGCGGCGCGCAGCAGCACCGGCTCCAGGTCGTTCTGGCTGCACAGGCACCATGAGCTGGGGCTGAACCGGGCGAGCCGGCCGCCCGGGTCGATCTCCCGGAACAGCCACTCCTGCTCGTCGCCGGTCAGCGAGGGCGCCTGCAGGATGCCGCGGTTCGGGGCGAGCACCGAGGCCGCCTCACGGATGGCCGACTCGATCCCGGCCACCCGGTAGAGCTCCATCGTACGGACGTTGTTGCCTCGGCCACGCGGGTGATGCGAGGTGTCGGCGTGTTTCTCGACCAGCAGGTGCCTGACACCAAGTCGACCGAGGAAGAGCGAGGCCGACAGCCCGACCAGCGACCCGCCCACGATCAGGACCGGCACCCGGTCGTCAACCTTCGGATTCATCAATTGCTCCACCCTGTAAGGGGATTCCACGGCCCGGCTACTGGGCTCGGGGCCGCCCTCGACGGGGCCGCACGACCGGGGGCCCCGCTCTTCCATCCCCCGCCGGAGGGTGCTTGTGCCGCTTCTTCCCTCGGATGGCCCGCAAATCTCGCGGCGCCCCGTTACGCCGCTCACGATCGACCTCAGGCCTGGCGCCGAACGACCGGGCCGATCGCCGTCGCACCGCCCTCCCAGCCCGGGAGCACCCTCCGGACGCGGCCACCACGGCCCGCAGCGTGCGGCCCAGAGCAGAAAGTGGATCATGACAACTCTGTCCGAACCGCAGCGGAAGCAGCACGCCGAATCCGACACCCGGCTCCGGGTGGTGCTGATGCTGGAGATCCAGGACGGCGCCCAGCAGCGCTTCCTCGACGTCTACGAGCAGCTGCGCCACCAGGTGGCATCGGTGCGCGGCCACGTCAGCGACCAGCTGTGCCAGTCGATCAACGACCCCCGCCAGTGGCTGATCACCAGCGAGTGGGAGGACCAGGACACCTTCCTGGAGTGGGTGGACAGCTCGGCCCACCGCGAGATGGTCAAGCCGATGCACGGCTGCGTCAGCGACAACTTCCGCTCGCTGCGCTACGCCGTCCTGCGCGAGACCTCGGCGGCCGGCTCCACCGGCACCCGGGCCCCGATCGAGGTCCCGCCCGGCCTGCCGCGCAGCGAGCCCGCCGGGCACGTCGGCCCGCCGAAGGCCGAACCCGGCCCGGACGGCGTGGTGCGGCACGCGCTGACCTTCACGGTCAAGCCCGGCAGCGAGCGCGAGGTGGCCCGGATCCTGTCCGGCTACGCCTCCCCCAGGGCCAAGGTGGACGAGCACACCCGGCTGCACCGCACCTCGCTGTTCATGCGCGGCAACCGGGTGGTCCGGGCCGTCGAGGTGATCGGCAGTCTCGGCGACGCGCTGCGCCACGTGGCGATGCAGCCGGAGGTGCGGGCCGTCGAGGAGGCGATCAACCCGTACCTGGAGGAGGCCCGCCAACTGGGCGACCCGCAGGCCGCGCGCGCCTTCTTCGCCCGGGCCGCGCTGCCCGCGAAGCAGCAGGCGATCGCCAGCTCCCCCGCCTCCGCCCGGCTGCACCGGCACGCCGTGCTGTACCCGGTCCGGACCGGCCAGGGACAGGCCGTCGCCGAGCTGCTCGGCGGGTACGACGACCTCGCCACCGCCGACCCGACCGGCCCGGTCGCGGCGAGCACGGTCTTCCAGCGGGAGGACGTGGTGGTGCGCCTGGTCGACCTGCGGGTGCCGGCCGAGGCCGACCCGGCGGCCGCCCTCGGCGTGGCGGGCGACCAGGAGGCCGCCGCGCTCGGCAAGCTGCTCGACCTCGGCGCCCAGGGCGACCTGCGCAGCGCCGCCGGGCTGGCCGCCGTCCTCGCCGCCCACGCCATGAGCCCGATCACCGACCGCAGTTCGAACGACAACTGACGTTCCGTCATCTCTCTCGGAGGAAACACCATGACCACGCAGTATCCACGGATCGTGCACGTCGACGAGGCCCCGGAGAACCGTCGACGCGGCGGCGATCTGCGCGCCATGCTCACCCCGTCCACCTGCGGGGCGACCAGCGGGTTCATGGGCCTGGCGATCGTCCGGCCCGGTGAGCGGATCGGCGAGCACTACCACCCGTACTCCGAGGAGTTCGTGTTCGTGGTCTGCGGCGACCTGGAGGTGGACCTGGACGGCGAGACCCGTCCGATCAAGCCCAACCAGGGCCTGATGATCCCGGTCAACATGCGCCACCGCTTCCGCAACGTCGGCGACACCGAGGCCCGGATGGTGTTCCACCTCGGCCCGCTCGCCCCGCGCCCCGACCTCGGCCACGTGGACACCGAGGAGACCGCCGCCGCCGGCCCGCCGGAACACGCCAAGGTGGCCTCGTGACCCGGCGCGTCGCCGTCACCGGGATCGGCGTCGTCGCGCCCGGCGGAATAGGGGTCCCGGCCTTCTGGGACCTCCTCACCGCCGGCCGCACCGCCACCCGGGGCATCACGCTCTTCGACCCCACCGGGTTCCGCTCCCGGATCGCCGCCGAGTGCGACTTCACTCCGGTGGCCCACGGGCTGGGCCCCGAGGACGTCCAACGGGCCGACCGCTACGTGCAGTTCGCGATGGTCGCGGCGGACGAGGCGATCGCGGACGCCGGCCTGGTCCTGGCGGACGAGGACCCGTGGCGGATCGCCGTCTCACTGGGTACGGCGGTCGGCGGAACCACCCGGCTGGAGCACGACTACGCGCTGGTCAGCTCCGGCGGCGCCCGCTGGGACGTCGACCACCACCGGGCCGAGCCGCAGCTGCACCGGGCCTTCGCGCCCAGCACGCTGGCCTCCGCGGTGGCCGAACGCACCGGCGCGCACGGCCCGGTGCAGACCGTCTCCACCGGCTGCACCTCCGGGCTGGACGCGATCGGCTACGGCTTCCAGGCCGTCGAGGAGGGCCGCGCCGACATCTGCATCGCCGGCGCGTCCGACTCCCCGATCTCGCCGATCACCGTCGCGTGCTTCGACGCCATCAAGGCCACCAGCGAGCGCAACGACGACCCGGAGCACGCCTCCCGGCCCTTCGACGCCCACCGCGACGGTTTCGTCCTCGGCGAGGGCGGCGCCGTCCTGGTGCTGGAGGAACTGGAGCACGCCCGCCGCCGCGGCGCCCGAATCTACGGCGAGGTCGGCGGTTTCGCCACCTTCGGCAACGCCTACCACATGACCGGCCTCACCCAGGAGGGGCTGGAGATGTCCCGGGCGATCGACGACGCGCTCGCCCACGCCCGGGTCGACCGCACCGACGTCGACTACGTCAACGCGCACGGTTCGGGCACCAAGCAGAACGACCGGCACGAGACCGCCGCCGTCAAACGCTCGCTCGGCGACCACGCCTACCGGACGCCGATGAGCTCCATCAAGTCGATGGTCGGGCACTCGCTCGGCGCGATCGGCGCCATAGAAGTGGTCGCCTGCACCCTGGCGCTGGCCCACGGCGTCGTACCGCCGACCGCCAACTACGAGACTCCGGACCCGGAGTGCGACCTCGACTACGTGCCGCGCACCGCGCGCGAGCTGCCGCTGAGCCACATCCTCTCGGTCGGCAGCGGATTCGGCGGATTCCAGTCCGCCGTCGTGCTCAACAGAACGGGGTGATTCTCATGACGTCACGTCAGCAGGGCCGCCGGGCGGTGGTCACCGGCCTCGGCGTGGTGGCGCCGAACGGCGTTGGGGCCGACGCCTTCTGGAAGGCCACCAGGCAGGGCGTGAGCGTCCTCGACCGGATCTCCCGCGAGGGCTGCGCCGGGCTCCCGCTGCGCGTCGCAGGCCAGGTGCAGGACTTCGACCCGCAGGCCGTGATCGACAGCCGGTACCTGGTACAGACCGACCGGTTCACGCACTACGCGATGGCCGCCGCCGACCTGGCGGTGGCCGACGCCGGGTTCCAGCCCGACCGCGAACAGCCCTTCACGGTCGGCGTGGTGACCGCGGCCGGCTCCGGCGGCGGCGAGTTCGGCCAACGTGAGCTCCAGCAACTCTGGGGCCAGGGACCGAGGTTCGTCGGCCCCTACCAGTCCATCGCCTGGTTCTACGCGGCCAGCACCGGCCAGATCTCGATCCGCGGCGGCTACAAGGGCCCGTGCGGGGTGGTCGCCAGCGACGAGGCCGGCGGCCTGGACGCGCTCGCGCACGCCGCGCGCACGATCGAGCGCGGCACCGACGCGGTGGTGGCCGGCGCCGCCGAGGCCCCGCTGGCGCCGTACTCGATGGTCTGCCAGCTCGGCTACCCCGAGGTCAGCCTCGCCGAACAGCCCGACCGGGCCTACCTGCCGTTCACCGCGCAGGCCTGCGGCTTCGCCCCCGCCGAGGGCGGCGCGATGCTGCTGCTGGAGGACGAGCAGGCGGCCCGGCGGCGCGGCGCCGCCGTCCGGGCCCACCTGGCCGGGCACGGCGCCACCTTCACCGGGGCCTCGCGCTGGGACGAGTCCCGTGCGGGGCTGGCCGCCGCGATCCGGATCGCGCTGGACGAGGCCAGGATCGCGCCCGAGGAGATCGACGTGGTCTTCGCGGACGCGCTCGGCGTCCCGGCCGCCGACCGGGCCGAGGCGCTCGCACTGGCCGACGCGCTCGGACCGGCCGCCGAACGCGTCCCGGTCACCGCTCCCAAGACCGGCACCGGACGCGCCTACTGCGGCGCCCCGCTGCTGGACGTCGCGGCCGCCGTCCTGGCCATGGAGGACGGCGTGCTGCCGCCCACCCCCAACGTCACCGAGGTCTGCCACGACCTCGTCCTGGTGACCGGCCGCGCCCGCCCGGCCGAACTGCGCACCGCGCTGGTGCTCAGCCGCGGGCTGATGGGCTCCAACTCCGCGCTGGTGCTCCGGCGCGGGGAGCAGCCCTGACCCCCACCCGCACACTCTTCCGAAGGGACTCCCGTGAGCAACACCCTCAGCTATCCCGAGCTGGCCGCCCTGATCCAGTCCCGGGCCGGCGTCACCGTCGACCCGCAGCACCTGGAGCGCCCGGGCGTGCAGTTCGACGACTTCGGCGTCGACTCTCTCGGACTCCTCGGCGTCGTCGGCGAGTTGGAGAACCGGCACGGCCTCAAGGTCACCTCCGGCGCCGAATCCGCCAAGACCCCGGCCGAGTTCCTGGAACTGGTCAACACCTCCCTCGCCACCTCCCTCTCCACCTCCCTCTCCACCTCCCTCTCCACCGTCCTCTCCCCCACCCTCTCCCCCACCCTCTCCCCCACCCTCTCCCCGAAAGCCGATGCCTGAGATGCCTGGACACACCGACAACGAGATCGTCATCGCCGCCCCCCTCGACCTGGTCTGGGAGGTCACCAACGACCTGGAGAACTGGCCGGACCTCTTCAGCGAGTACGCCTCGGTGGAGGTGCTGGAGCGCGACGGCGACAGCGTCCGCTTCCGGCTGACCATGCACCCGGACGAGAACGGTCAGGTGTGGAGCTGGGTCTCCGAGCGCACCACCGACAAGACCTCGCTCGCGGTGCGCGCCCGCCGGGTCGAGCCCGGCCCGTTCGAGTTCATGGACATCCGCTGGGAGTACGCGGAGGTCCCGGCCGGCACGAGGATGCGCTGGATCCAGGACTTCGCGATGAAGCCCACCGCCCCGGTCGACGACGACGGCATGGTCAACCACATCAACCGCAACTCCCGGATCCAGCTGGAGCTGATCCGCGAGAAGGTCGAGAAGCGGGCGGCGGAGCGGTGACCGGGATGCACCGCGCCCTGATCGTCGCCCGGATGAAGCCGGAGGCCGCGCCGGACATCGCCGAGGTGTTCGCCGCGTCCGACCAGGGCGAACTGCCGCACCTGATCGGCGTCACCGGCCGCAGCCTGTTCCAGTTCGGCGACGTCTACCTGCACCTCATCGAGGCCGAGCGCCCGCCGGGCCCGGCCGTCGCCAAGGTCGTCGGCCACCCGGAGTTCCGGGCCGTCAGCGACCGGCTCACCGCCTTCGTCCAGGCCTACGACCCGGCCACCTGGCGCGAGCCGAAGGACGCGATGGCGCACGAGTTCTACCGCTGGGACCGCTGATCCCGCCCGCCCCGTCCCGCTCGTCCTGGGCCCGCCCCCGGCCATCCGCCGGGGGCGGGCCCACGCGTGTGCCCGGGCAGGGTCCGTCGTCCATCCCCCGCCTGCGCGCCTCCGGGCGGACGACGGGAGTCCGACGACGGGATTGCGACGGCGGACTTTAGACCGATTCACCCGGATCGCCGGGGCACTCGGGTGAAACACGCCCGGGACTCCACTCGAAGGGCTCACAGTCCGTACCGTCTCGACCACGCTCCGGTGGCAGCGGGCGCCGCGGTGGTTGACGGTGGATCAGGCGCACCTCCCGCGAGTTCCCTCGTCCGGCACCGTGCCGGCGGTCGCGGGACTGCGCATCGGAAGGATCATCCTCATGCGTTCTGCACGCACGCTGCTCGCCGGAGCGGCCGTCGCCGCCGTCCTGACCGTCGGCACCCCCATGGCCTTTGCCGACGGCTCCTCCTCCTCCGACTCGGGCAAGAACCTCACCTGGCAGGAGAAGCAGGACAAGGGCGACCGGGGCGACGAAGGCCGGGGCGGGGAAGGCCGAGGCGAAGGGAAGGGCTCCGACGGTCGCGGTCGGGGCGACGAAGGCCGAGGCGGGGAGGGCCGAGGCGGGGAGGGCCGAGGCGACGAGGGCCGGGGCGGGGAAGGCCGGGGCGGGGAAGGTCGAGGCGGCGAAGGCCGAGGCGACGAGGGCCGGGGCGGGGAAGGCCGGGGTGGCGAGGGTCGAGGCGGCGAAGGCCGGGGTGGCGAGGGCCGAGGCGGCGAAGGCCGGGGTGGCGAGGGCCGAGGCGGCGAAGGCCGGGGCGGGGAAGGCCGGGGCGAAAGCCCGCGCGGTGGCGTGCACACCGGCGGCGGCGGACTGGCGCTGTCCGGCGGCGGTCTCGCCTCCGGCGCGGTGCTGCTGCTCGGCGGGCTCGGGGCCGGCGCGTACGCGCTGCGCCGCGGCCGCCGTACCGTCGGCGCCGCGGTCTGACGCCTACCGTCGCCCCCACGCGTCTCCCCCTCCCGGGGGGAGGCGCACGGGGGCGGCGGACCGTTGCGACCCATATGCGAGTGGAGGAGAGGAGCGATGGGCGGTCCCGTCTCTGGTACGTCCCGGCTGCTGCGCACGGGTATGGGCGCAGCTGCGGTCGGTCTACTGCTGATCTACAACTCGGTGGACACCGCGCCGAGCGCCGACTCGGTGTCCGGTTCTGCGGCTCCCCCGGCGGCGGTCGCACCGGCCGTCGCGGTCCCGGCCGTCCCCGGACCGGCCGCACCGGCCGCCACGGCTGCCGCGCCCGCGGCGGCCGCCGCGCAGCCGAGCCCGACGGCCGCGGCTGCCGCACCCGCCGCACCCGCGGCACCTGCGGCACCCGCCGCACCCGCGGCGCCGGCGCTGAAGCCCGCCAAGCCGACCCGGCTGCGGATCCCGCAGATCGGTGTGAACGCGCCGTTCACCGAGCTGACGCTCAACCCGGCGGGCCAGCTCAACGCGCCGCCGCCGAACGACAAGAACCTGGTCGGTTGGTACCGGGACGGCGTCAGCCCGGGCGAGCGCGGCAGCGCGGTGGTCGCCGGCCACCTGGACACCACCAAGGGCCCGGCGGTGTTCGCGCTGCTGAGGCTGCTGCTGCCGGGCAACAAGGTGGAGGTGGCCCGCGAGGACGGCACGGTCGCGGTGTTCTCGGTGGACTCGGTGCAGACCTTCGCCAAGAACGCCTTCCCGGACCAGAAGGTGTACGGAAAGACACCCGACGCCCAGCTGCGGCTGATCACCTGCGGCGGCGCGTACGACAAGAAGCAGCGGGACTACGTGAACAACGTGGTGGTCTTCGCGCACCTGGAGTCCTCGCACAAGGCCTGACGGAGGACACGGACGACCGCCGGCCCCTGGAACTCGGGGGCCGGCGGTCGTTTCGGGTGGGGCTCGGTCGTTCGGGGTGGAGCCGGGGCTCAGCCGCGCACGGTGGCCTCGAAGGCGTGCAGGTAGGGGTTGACCAGGTGGACGCCCTCGACGTCCAGTCCGGCGTCCTCCATCAGCCGCACCATGCTCTCCTTGGAGTGCTTGGCACCGCCGACGTTGAGCAGCAGCATCAGGTCCATCGCGGTGGTGAAGCGCATCGACGGGCTGTCGTCGACCAGGTTCTCCACCACCACGACGCGGGCGCCGGGCCGGGCCGCGGCGACCACGTTGGCGAGGGTGCGACGGGTGCTCTCGTCGTCCCACTCCAGGATGTTCTTGATGATGTAGAGGTCGGCGCGGACCGGGATCTCCACCCGGCAGTCGCCGGGCACCAGCCGGGCGCGGGCGGAGAAGGCGCCGCCGTCCTGCAGCCGGGGTTCGGCGCCGGCGACCACCTTGGGCAGGTCGAGCAGGGTGCCGTGCAGCGCCGGGTGCTTCTCCAGCAGGCTGGCCAGCACGTGCCCCTGGCCACCGCCGATGTCCACCACCGAGTCGACCCCGGTGAGGTCCAGGTACTCGGCGAGGTCGTGCGCGGACTGCCGGCTGGAGGCGGTCATCGCCTTGTCGAAGACCTTCGCGGAGTCGCCCGCGTCGCTGTGCAGGTAGTCGAAGAACTCCTTGCCGAACAGGTCGGGGAACACGTTGCGGCCGGAGCGGACGGCCTCGTCCAGCTTGGGCCAGGCCTCCCAGGTCCACGGCTCGGTGCACCAGAGGGAGATGTAGCGCAGCGAGTTGGGGGCGTCCTCGCGCAGCAGGCGGGACATCTCGGTGTGCTCGAAGCGGTCGTCGGTGGTCTCGGCGAAGATGCCGTAGCAGGTGAGCGCGCGCATCAGGCGGCGCAGCGGGCGGGGCTCGGTGTCGAGGGCGGCGGCGAGGTCGGTGACGCTGGTCGGGGTGTCGCCGAGCGCGTCGGCCACGCCGAGCCGGGCGGCCGCGCGGACGGCGGCGGCGCAGGCGGCGCCGAAGACGAGCTCGCGCAGGCGCATCGCGGCCTGGGGACTGGGCGGTGCGGAGGTCATGGAAGGTCTTCCTTCTCGACGGGGGGTGCGGGCGAGAGGTGCGGACGAGCGGTCCGGGCGGGCGCGTACCGCGGGTTGGGGCCGGGGTTCGCGCCGGCGACTCAGCAGTGGCCGGACGGCTCGGACCGCGAGCAGGTGTTGCGGGAGAACGCGTTGTCGCCGCCGGTGTCGCGGTCGGCGATGTCGGCCGGGCTGTTGCCGCTCAACCTGTTGCCGGTGACGGTGTTGCGGGCGTTGGCGGCGCCGACGACGCTCTTGAAGAGGACGATGCCGCCGGAGAAGTCGGAGGTGCCGACGTTGTCGCGGACCTCGTTGTCGGTGACCCGGGCGTCCTCGACTCCGGTGAGCACGATGCCCGCGCCCTGGATCGCGCCCAGGCGCGGGTTGGCCGGGCAGAACAGGTTGTTGGCGACGACCCGGTTGTGCCGTACGTCGAGGTCCCCGGCCCGGGGCACGCCCTCGTCGCCGACCACGAAGACGCCGCCGCAGTTGCCGCGGATCTCGTTGCCCTGGACGGCCAGCCCGCGCAGCCGGCGGACGGTGACGCCGATCCGGTTCCCGGTCAGCTCGTTGCCCTCCACGAGGGTGCCCCCGGTGTCGGGCGCGCCGCCCTCGCGGTAGGCGTAGTTGGCGAGGAACACCCCGGACTGGCCGTTGCCGGTCGACCGGTTGCCGACGATCACGGCCCGGGTGGAGATCTCCTGGCTGATGCCCTGCTGGGCGTTGTCGTGGACGTAGGTGGCGCGCACGGTCAGCCCGGTGGTGCCGCTGGCGTCGATGCCGTTCCTGCGGAAGCCGGTGACGGCGAGGGCCTCGACCGTGACGTCCGGCAGCGGGGCCGCCTCGGTGCCGTCCACGCAGATGCCGTGCCCGGCGGTGGCGCAGGCGTTCTCGGTGCCGGCCCCTGGGGTGATCACGGTGTCCCGGCCGGCGCCGCGCAGGGTGAGGCCGGGGGTGGTGATGCGGACGCTGCCGGGGTAGGTGCCGGCGAGCAGTCGGACGGTGTCGCCCGGGTGGGCGGCGTCGACGGCCCGCTGAATCGATTCGCCCGGCCGGACGACGTGCAGGAAGCCGACGGCATGGGCCGCGGGCGCGGCGGCCAGGGTGGCGAGGAGGGTGGTCAGGGCGGTGGCGGCCGCGGTGGCCGCGGCGAGGTGGTGGACCCGTCGCGTGGGCATGAGTGGTGACCTGTCTTTCCGGCGCGCTCGCGGGTGTGCGGCCGGGGCCTGCCGGGCGGCGCGCTAGGTACGCGGTGTGTTCTGGAACGGCGGTTCTCACGCGGTGTGCGTGCTTGGTGACGGCCGGTGGGTGTGGCCGAGTCGACGCTATGGGCCGCCGGGTGGGCCCGCCACCAGGGCTGGGCTGCGGGACTGACGAGGCGTCGGCCGGTGGTGCGACGGCCCGGCGTGGCGCGGGCCGCCCGGCGCCGACGACACGCCCGACCGCGCCGGGCGGGCGGGGCTCGGGTCGCGGGCCGGGCCGCCCGCCGACGCCGCCCCGCGGCGTGGCATGCTCGGGGCCATGACCACCGCACCCGCAGCGCCCCTCGGCACCCTCCGCAACCCGGTCGGCGCCCACGTCCCGGTGGCCGCCCGGGGGCTGGCCGGAACGGGTCTGGCGTACGCGCGGCGGGTCGGCGCCGAGACGGTGCAGGTGTTCGTGGCCAACCCGCGCGGCTGGGCCACTCCCCCGGGCAACCCGGCGCAGGACGAGGAGTTCCGGACGGCCTGCGCCGAGCAGGGCCTCCCCGCCTGGGTGCACGCGCCGTACCTGATCAACTTCGGCTCGGACAACCCGGCCACTCGCGAGCGCTCGGCCGACTCGCTGCGGCACTCGCTGCGCCGCGGCCACGCGATCGGCGCGCTGGGCGTCGTCCTGCACACCGGTTCGGCGGTCGGTGCGGCGCCCGGCGGCGGCTCCCGGCGGGCCGAGGCGATGGCGCAGGTGCGGGCCGACGTGCGGCCGCTGCTGGACGAGCTGGACGCCCTCGGCGACGACGCGCCCTGGCTGCTGCTGGAGCCGACCGCCGGCCAGGGCAGCTCGCTCTGTTCCCGGATGGAGGAGCTCGCCGAGTACGTCGAGGCGCTGGACGGGCACCCCCGGGTCGGCGTCTGCCTGGACACCTGCCACGCCTTCGCCGCCGGGCACGACCTGGCCGCGCCGGGCGGGGTGACGGCCGCGCTCGACGCGCTGGCGTCGGCGGCCGGCCCGGGCCGGCTGCGGCTGATCCACGCCAACGACTCCGAGGACGTCGTCGGCGCGCGCAAGGACCGGCACGCCAACATCGGCGCCGGCATGATCGGCGCGGAACCGTTCCGCGAGCTGTTCGAACACCCGGAGACGGTCGGCGTCCCCCTGCTGGTGGAGACCCCGGACCGCAAGCACGGCGGGGACGGCACCGGGCACGCGATGGACATCGCCGTGCTGAAGGAGCTGCGCGAGCGCGCCGCCGTCCGCGCCTGACCGCTAGGGTCTCTCGGCAAACCCCCGCCTGCGTGGCGACGCCGGGGCACATTCCCGTCCCCCCACCGCGCCCGGTGGACAGCAGCGAGCCCGGGGGCCCACAGCGGCCCCCGGGCTCGAAGCTCGGATGATCAGCCCTCGCTGTGCTCGTGGTAGTTGAACCAGTGGGCGTGCGGGCCGAACAGGCCGACACCCGCCGAACCCGACTCCAGGCCCTGCCCGGAGGACGGCACCGGCGCGTGGCCGAACGCCATGGCCGAGGTCGGCACCGCCACCACGGCGGCACCCGTCACGGCCACGATCACCGCGAGCTTGCGGATCTTCCCACGAAGCGACATCTACTGTCCCCTAGTTCGTCTGTGGTCCTCAACCAGCGCCCCCGAACGGTCACTTCGACCGTCCGGCGGACGCAACGACGCCCCCACCGGGGAGGCGCCGGGCCAAGGTTTGCACACGAACACGCACCTTCCGCGGCGCGGCGCAACCGGGCTGAGGTATCCGGGTGACGGCACCCCTCGTCCGGGTGAACGCCTTCGGACACCCGGCCGCACTCCGCGCGGTCGGGTCGAACCGCCGCAGGACGAGTGCCCGTCCCGCCACCGTGGGACCGCAAGTCTTGCGGTGACATGCCAGGTCGGCTGAACAAATCCCATCGATTTGGTGCAAGGTACCGCCTGGTTTGAGCATGAACAGTCGCTCCACCGAGCGCGAGCAGGACCACGAAAGGCGCACCACCCTCATGCAGACCAGCCCGGCCGCACCCCGGCAGGCGACCCGCCCCAACCCGCCGGACACCCCGGAAACGGTCACCCCGGACGCCGCCACCCCGACACCCCGCCGGGGCGGACGCTTCGGCCTGCCGACCGCCACCGCCCTGGTGATGGGCAACATCATCGGCGGCGGCATCTTCATGATCCCCGCCGCGGTGGCCCCCTACGGGACGGTCAGCCTGGTCTCCTTCGCCGTCCTGACCGTGGGCGCGATCGCGCTCGCGCTCATCTTCGGGCAGCTCGCGCGCCGCAACCCGCGCACCGGCGGGCCCTACGTCTACGCCCGGGAGGCCTTCGGGGACTTCGCCGGATTCCTGTCGGCCTGGTCGTACTGGATCACCACCTGGGTCAGCAACGCCGCGCTCGCGGTCGCCGCCGTCGGCTACCTCGACGTGCTGCTGCCCGTCGGCCACTCCATCGGGCTCAGCATCGCCGCCGCGCTCACCTTCCAGTGGCTGCCCGCGCTGGCGAACCTGGCCGGCACCCGCTACGTCGGCGTCGTCCAACTCGTCTCCACCGTCCTCAAGTTCATCCCGCTGCTGCTGGTCGCGGTGGGCGGTCTCGGCTTCTTCGACGCGAAGAACCTCGGCCCCTTCGACGCCACCGGCCACGGCTGGGCCGGCGGGATGACGGCGGCCGCGGCGATCCTGCTGTTCAGCTACCTGGGCGTGGAGTCGGCCGCGATGAGCGCCGGCCAGGTCCGCGACCCGGAGCGCAACGTCGGGCGGGCCAGCGTGCTCGGCACGGCCGGCGCGGCGGTGGTCTACCTGCTGGGCACACTCGCGGTCTTCGGCACCGTCGCCCACGAGCAGCTGATCCACTCCACCGCGCCGTTCTCGGACGCCGTGGACGCCATGTTCGGCGGCTCGTGGGGCGGCACGGCCATCGCCGTCGCCGCGCTCGTCTCGATGACCGGCGCGCTCAACGGCTGGACGCTGCTGGCCGCCCAGGCACCGTACGCGGCCGCGAAGGACGGACTGTTCCCGGCCGCCTTCGCCAAGGAGCGGCGAGGGGTCCCGGTGTTCGGCGTCGTGGCCAGTGTCGCGCTGGCCTCGGTGCTGACCGTCCTCAACTTCGCCACCGGCGCCAAGGGCGCCTTCGACATCCTGGTGCTGGTCACCACCTTCACCGCGACCGTCCCGTACCTGCTCTCCACCGCCGCCCAGCTGTACTGGCTGGTCCGCGGCGAGTCCGGCAAGGTGGCCGGCGGCCGGCTCGCCCGGGACGCGGCACTGGGCCTCGGCGCCTTCGGCTTCTCCCTCTGGCTGGTCGCCGGCGCGGGCTACGCGGCCGTCTACCAGGGCGTGCTGTTCCTGTTCGCCGGAATCCTGGTCTACGTCTGGATGGCCGCCCGCCGCCCGGCCTGACGCTCGCCGCCCGACACCGCCCCGCTCCGCCAGCCCGCCCGCTCGCCCGCCCGCCCGGGGAAGCCGAGTAGATAGGCAGGCAACCTGCTAATATTTTTGACAGGTGGCCTGCCTATCTCCGCCGGGATCTCCCCAGCAGGCCCGCCTCCCGCAGAGGTCCCGGAGGAAGGAGCCGCACCGTGTCGACAGCCGGAGACACCAGCACCTCGCGGCAGGCGTCCGCGATCGGCACGCCCACCGGTGACGCCTTCGGCCCCCGCTTCACCGCTCCGCTCTACCTGGGGGTCGCGCTCAACCCGGTCAACAGCTCGCTCATCGCGACGGCGCTGGTCCCGCTCGCCGCCTCCCTGCACATCGCCGTCGGCGACACCGCGATCCTGATATCCAGCCTCTACCTCACCAGCGCGCTGGCCCAGCCAGCCGCCGGGCGGCTCGCCGAGGTGTTCGGGCCCCGCCGGGTCTTCCTCACCGGCATCGCGCTGGTCTTCGCGGCCGGCCTGGTGGGCTCGCTCGCCCACTCCCTGCCGGCGCTGATCGCCGCCCGGGTGCTGATCGGCGCGGGCACCTCGGCGGGCTACCCCGCGGCGATGCTGCTGATCCGCCGCCGCGCCCAGAACGCCGGGTACCAGACCCCGCCACGCCGGGTGCTCGGCGGCCTGGCCGTCACGGGATCGGCGACCGTGGCCGTCGGCCCGGCCATCGGCGGCCTACTGGTCGGGTGGCTCGGCTGGCAGACCGCCTTCTGGATCAACATCCCGGTCGCGGCGGTGGCCCTCGCGCTGGCCCTGATCGGGATCGCCCCCGACCCCGACCCGGTCGGACCCCTCGCACCGCGCGCCCTGACCCGCCGCCTCGACCTGCCCGGCATGCTGGGGTTCGGCGCCATGCTCACCGCCGTGGTGGTCCTCCTCTCCTCGCTGCCGCACCCGAACTGGCCCGCGCTCGCCGCCGCCCTGGCGCTCGCCGCGGCCCTGGTCGGCTGGGAACTGCGCGCCGCCCACCCCTTCCTGGACGTCCGGCTGCTCGCCACCAACGGCGCCCTGACCCGCACCTACATCCGCAACGGCCTGACGCTGCTGGGCACGTACGTGATCCTGTACGGGCTCACCCAGTGGCTCGAAGCGGCCCGCGGACTGTCCGCCTACCAGGCAGGACTGGCGCTGCTGCCGATGGGCGTGCTGTCCGCGCTGATCGCCCGGGTGGTGTCGCGGCGGGCCGGCGTCCGGATGCCGCTGGTCGCCTGCGCGGTGCTGCTGCTGGTCGGCGCGGTGTCCGTGCTCTTCGTCGGCAGCGGCACCCCGATCGCCGCGGTCGTCGCCGCGAGCGCCGTGTTCGGCCTGACCTCCGGCGCCGGGTCGGTCGCCAACCAGACCGTCCTCTACCAGGAGGCCCCGGCCGCCACGGTCGGCACCGCGTCCGGGCTGCTGCGCACCTTCGGCTACCTCGGGTCGATCGCCTCCGCGGCGATCACCGGCGCCGCCTTCCACCAGCACGTGGACGACAGCGGCCTGCACCAGATCGCCTGGGCGCTGGTCCCGATCGCCGTCGTCGTCCTCGTCCTGACCGTCTGCGACCGCCGGTTGGCCACCGCCGACCGGCGGGACGCTGACTGACCTCGTCAACCGCCGCCCGGACCGGGACCGGCACCGATCCAGAGAGAGTTGCCCACCGACATGACCACCGACCAGACCACCGACCAGACCGCCGACCAGACCGCCGGCCGCACCGCCGCACCGGGCTTCACCGCCGCTGCCGCCATCGACCCGGCCCGCACCGCACTGCTGCTGATGGACTTCCAGCCCGCCGTACTGGCCGTCGTCCCCGACCCGGAGGGCCTGCTGGCCCGCGCGGGCGAGGCACTGGCCTGGGCCCGCGCCCACGGCGCCCAGGTCGTCTTCGTCCGGGTCGCGCTCACCGAGGCGGACGCCGCCGCGGTGCCCGCCCGCAACAAGACCTTCGCCCAGGTCGCTGCGGCCGGGTACCTCGCCGACGGCAGCCCGGCCACGGTGCCGCACGCCTCGCTGGAGATCCGGAAGGAGGACCTGTCCGTACGCAAGTTCCGGTTCAGTGCCTTCGCCAGCGACACCGATCTGCGGGCCGAGCTGCGCGCCCGGGGCGTGGACACCCTGGTCCTGGCCGGGCTCTCCACCAGCGGCGTGGTCCTGAGCACCCTCCGGGAGGCGGCCGACGCGGACTACCGGCTGTTCCTGCTGGCCGACGCCGTCGCCGACCCCGACCCCGAGGTGCACCGGGTGCTCGTCGAGAAGGTCTTCCCGCGCCAGGCCGAGATCGTCACCACCGCGGACCTCGACACGCTGACCTCTGCGGTCAGCACCGACTAACGGTCGGAGTCCGCCAGCCGGTTCATGATCTCCGCGGCGCGGTGGAGCGTCCTGCGCTCCTCGGCCCGGAGCGTGGCGCGCATGGCCTCCGACAGCCAGGCCTCGCGCGCCGCCGGGATCCGCTCGCACAGGACCCGGCCGGCCCGGGTCGCGCTGACCAGGGTCTTGCGGCCGTCGTCGGGGTCCTTGGCGGTGGTGACCAGCCCGCCCTCGCGCAGCGCGGCCAGCGTCTCCGCCATCGACTGGCGCCGCACGTGCTCGGCCTGGGCGAGCTCGCTCGCGGTCGTCGGACCGTCCTGGACGATCCGGTGCAGGGTGGTCAGGTGCGACCAGTTCCAGGGCAGGTCGTCGATCGGGGCCTCGGTGCGCAGCCGCGCCCGCAGCCGTGTCATGGCCCGCATCAGCTCGACGGCGGTGGCCTCGGGCGAAACCGGTTCACTACTCACCGGGCCAGCATAGGACAGGGTCCACGCGCCCTGACCAGGGATGGAGCCGGGGCGGTGGCCCGCCGGGCCCGGGACGACGTTCTCCACGCCGCCGACGCCCTGACCATCCGTCGGCTGATCACCCGCCAGCCACACACCAGCGGAACCGCCAGACCAACACGTCCACACCACAACCGCGCCCCGACTCGTAGCGCGGCCGAGCCGGTGCCATCAGCCTGAGCAGTGGTCAGCGGTCCGTTCTTAAGGACCTCTTAGGAGTGCTCCGTATCACTGGGTCATGCACACCGGTACTCATACGTCATCCCTCGCGGGCCCGGCCCGCCGGCACGTTCCGCGCGCCGTCGTCGTCCTCGCCGTGTCCACCGCGCTGCTGTCCGCAACCGTGGCGAGCGCCACCGGCGGCCCCGCCTCGCAGGTGCGGATCCACGGCGGGCGCGTCGACGTGCCCGTACGCGGCGGCACCGCCAGCATCGACGCCGCCACGCTGCGGGCCGAGGCCCGGACCGAGGACGGGCAGGTGATCCTGCTCTCCGCGCCGGCCGCCCAGGGGCTGGGCAAGGCGAGCGACCCGGTCCGGACGGCGGACGGCGCCGGCTGGTCGTATCCGGAGAAGGGCCTGCGGGCCGAAGCGCGCGCCGATCACGGCCGGTTGCTGGTCACCCTCACCGCCACCGGCGGCGACACCTCGGTGCGGTGGCCGGTGACCGCCACCGATCCGGCCGCCGCCGCGATCCAGTTCCCGCGCGGCGAGGGGCTGTCCGTTCCCGTCGACGACCCGTTCTGGAACTCCTCCGACGGAGCGCTGGTCGGCGAAGAGCAGGAGCTGAGCTCGCAGCTGTCCATGCCGATCTGGGGCTACACAATGCGCCCCGGCCGGGCCGGCGTCGGCTACATCGTCCCCACCGACATCGGCACGTCGCTGACGTTCGCCTCCCAGGACGGGCGGCTGCGGGCCACGGCCGAGCACGGGTTCGCCGCCGGGAACGGCACCGGCGCGTACACCGTGGCCTTCTCCCTGACCGACGGCTCCCCGGTGGCCCCGGCCGTGGACTACCGCAACTGGCTCGCGGAGCACGGGCAGCTCGGCAGTCTGAGCGAGAAGATCAAGCAGAACCCGCAGACCGCGAAGCTGCTCGGCGCCTTCCACGCCTACGCCTGGGGTGGCGCCCGCCGGCCCGCCTACCTCGACCGGCTCAAGGAACTGGGCGTCTCCCGGCTCTGGCTCGGCTACGACTCGGACGACTCCCCGATGACGGGCGAGGACGTCAAGGCCGCCGAGGCCGCCGGCTATCTGGTCGGGCCGTACGACTCCTTCGCCAACGGCCAGCAGAAGACGGACGATTCGTCCCCCAACACCGTCTGGCCGGACGACGTCTACCCCCGGTTCTGCGTACTCGGGGCCGACGAAACGCCGCAACCCGGCTTCCACAAGAAGGGCTGCTACCTCAGCTCGCAGGCGTTCGAGCAGGCCGAGCCGCAGCAGCACTACCTGGCCGACCGCACCCGCTCGCTGGTCGCCAACGGGGCCGACAGCTACTTCCTCGACGTGGACGCGGCGGGCGAGCTCTTCCGGGACTTCGCCCCCGGCCACCCGATGACCATGGACGAGGACCGTGCCAACCGGCTCGCCCGGATGCGGCGCCTGACGGACGGCTCGTACGACGCGTCGACGCGCCGGACCGCCCCGCTGGTCCTGGGCTCGGAGTCCGCCGGCTCCTGGGCCAACGAGGTGCTGGCCTTCGACCACGGCTCGGGCACCCCGGTGGACGGGCGGCTGTGGGCGATGGAGAGCGGACACTTCGACAGCGGGCCGCAGGACCCCAAGGACGACGGCGCCTGGGGCGGCTACACCCCGGACCAGGCCGCCGCCACCTTCTTCAAGCCGGTGCGGACCACGGACTTCAAGCCCGGGCACCAGGCCCAGGTGGCCGCCGCCCTGAAGGCGATGTACGACCCGCGGTACCGGGTGCCGCTGTACGAGACGGCGCTGCACGGTTCGCTGGTCAACGTCGAACGCTGGGAGTTGCCCTTCGGCAAACTGCCGGAGCAGAAGACCACGCGCGCGCTGCTGGCGATGCTCTACAACACCCCGCTCAACTTCGTGCTCAGCGACAAGGACCCGCGCGACGGGCAGAACCTGCGGGAACTGGCCTCCCTGCAGCAGTACTTCGCCCCGCTGCACCAGGCGGCCGGCACCCGGCCGCTGACCTCCTTCCGCTGGCTGAGCGACGACCACCTGGTGCAGCGGACCGTCTTCGGCGACGGCACGCTGACCGTCACCGCCAACTTCGGCACCACGGTCCACGACGGCCTGCCGGGCGGCTGCGTGGACGCCACCCTGCGCGGGCGGCCGGGCACCCAGCGGCTCTGCCCGGGTGACGTGGTCTCCTGAACCGTTCCGACGGGCGGTCGGGCCGGCGGGTGGTGTGGGCCACGGGCGGCCGCGCGGTCGCCCGTGGCCCGGGAGCCCCGGCCGGGCGGAGCTCATCGCGGACGGCACGGCCACGGATCCCGGCTTGGCCGTACCTCCTGGTCCTGCCGGGCGTGGCTCGGCAGGACGCCGCCGTTCAGCAGCAACCCCACTGCGGGGTGGGCGCGCTGGCCGGGCTCGCGAAGGCCCGGCCGGCGGGTGCGGGCGGGTGGACGGTCGTCCCCGCCTTGATCGTCTCGACGACCTCGATGTCGCGGATCGCCTCCGGGTCGACGGTCAGCGGATCGGCGCTGAGGATCACCAGGTCCGCGAGCTTGCCGACCTCGATGCTGCCCTTGCGGTCCTGCTCGCCGTACTGGTGGGCGGCGTTGAGGGTGATCGCGCGGACCGCCTCCAGGGCCGACACCCGCTGCTCCGGCCCGAGGACGACCTCGTCGGTGCGGGTGCGCCGGGTCACCTGGCTGGACAGCACGGCGATCGAGTTCGGCAACGCCACCGGCGCGTCGTGGTGCGAGGTGTAGCGCAGGCCCCGGTCGAGCGCCCAGCGGGCGGGGGAGATGACGGCGGCCCGCTGCTCGCCGAGGACGGTCCTGCGGTACCAGTCGCCCCAGTAGTAGGTGTGCATGGAGAAGAAGGACGGCACGATCCCCAGCCGGGCGAACGCCTCGACCTGGTCCTCGCGGGCGGTCTGCGCGTGGATGGCCACGGTCGGCCGCCGGCTTGGCCCGGCCGCCTCGACCGCCCCGAGGAACTGGTCGATCGCCGCGTCGCCGTTGACGTGCGCCAGTACCTGCCAGCCCCGCTCGACCGCCGTGCCGACCTGCTTGGCCACCACCGCGTCGTCCGGCTCCGCCGGGTACCCGCAGTAGTCCTCGGGCTTCCCGGTCGGCGGCGTCAGGTACGGCTCGGTGAGCCACGCCGTGCGCCCCTGCGGCGAGCCGTCCAGGACCAGTTTCACCCCGGCCGCGCGGACGCCGTCCACGTACTCGTCGCTCACCCCGATCGGGTCGTCCAGTGCGGAGGACGTCGCCTCGCCGGCCTTCACGTACGCGACCACGTCGATCCCGAACGGCACGGCGGCGGCCGTGTCCCGCAGCGCCTTGAGGTTGGCGAGGGTGGTGCCGCCCTCCTGGACGGTGGTGAAGCCGAAGCTCGCCGCCGCGGCCGCGCCGGTGACGAACAGCATCAGCAGCTCCCGTTCCGGCAGCCCCGCGAGCGCCAGGTCCGAGGCCGGGGTGAACGCCTTCTCCTCCAGCACCCCGTCGGGCTCCCCGTACGCGGGTGGGACGGCGAGTTCGCGCCGTCGGATCACCCCGCCCTCGGGATCGGGTGTGGCGGCCGAGTAGCCGAGCCGCTTCAGGCCGAGGCTGTTCACCGCGCCGAGGTGGAAGGACTGGTGGATGGCGAGCACCGGGCGGTCCGTGGACACCTCGTCGAGGTCCTCGCGGGTGGGGTGGCGGCCCTCGGCGAGCATCGCGTCGTCGTACCCGAACCCGACGATCCACTCGGAGTCCGTGCCCACCGGGCTCGCGGCCCAGGCCCGCAGCTTGTCCTTCAGCGAGCCGAGGTCGGTGACGTCGCCGTCCGGGGCGGCCAGCAGGTTGGCGATGACGGCCTGGAGGCCGATGCCGCCGAGGTGCCCGTGCGCGTCGACGAACCCGGGCAGGAGGGCGCGGCCCTCGAGGTCCCGCACGACGGTGTGCGGGCCGCCCCACTGGTCCAGCGCCTCCTGCCGGGGGCCGACGAAGACGATCGTGCCGTCCTTGACGGCCACGGCCTCGGGCCGGGCGTCGCCGTCGGCGCTCTCGGCGACGGTGACGATCGCGCCGCCGTGGAGGATGAGGTCGGCCTGCTGGGCCATGCGGGTCTCCCGTGGGTAGGGGGTTGACACCCCGCTCCTACCCATCGTGATCGCGGTATCACCTCTTGTGGTCGACCTGTCGGCGCTGCGCCGCCGCGCCAGGCGGCGGTGCGGCCGGCCGTCGCCGGCCTGGACGCCGACCTGGTCGACCGCGTCCACGCCGTCGCCACCGCCACCGCCACCGCCACCGCCACCGCCTAATGGGACCGGCTACGGCCCATCTCCGGCGACAGCGACCAGGCCCAGGCCGTCAAGGTCATCGCCCGCGCCCACCAGACCGGTCGGCTGGTACCAGCTGCCCGGAGGCGTCGAACACGTCATCCCGCAGCACAGCACCCTGGCGGGGACGGTCGGCCGGATCCTCACGGACACCGCCCTCACCCCACCCGGCTGGACACCCCGGCCCTGACACCGAGGTCCCGGTCGCCCTACTGGCCGGGACCTCGATCAGAGGCCTTCTCGGCACGGGTACCACCACCGCTGGGCATCCGGCAGCGGGACCATCAGGATCCGTCGCCCTTGAAGCTCTGAAGTCGGGTACCCGACCGAGGATCCGAGCGGGCTCGCCGGATCAGGAGACGCGCTTCAGCTGCCAGGCGTTGTTGTTGAAGCTCGGGTTCGACCAGGCGACGCAGCTGCTGCTGTAGTACGAGCCGGTCTGGACCCAGCCCGCAGGCGGGTAGGTCGAGGAGCAGGCCTGGACCACGGTGCCGACGGGCAGTCCGGTGAGCTGCTTTATCTGCTTGATGTTCGGGCTGAAGCTCTGCGTGCCGCAGCTGCTGCTGTAACCCCAACTCACATCGACGTAGCCGGTCGGGGTGAGAACGCTTCCGCACGAGGTCGTGACGTCACCCGGGGCGGCCTGGGCGGGCGCGGCGGTCAGGGCGAACATCGCTGCGGCACCGGCGATGGCCATACAGGTGGTACGAAGGCGAATCATGGATGGTGGCTCCTTCTGATCGCGGGTGGCCGGTCAGGCCGTGAAGCCATTCCTACGGCTTGATCACCGGTTTCGGATAGCGACTTTCAGGCCTAAAGATCAAGGCCATGAAGTCAAGGCTGCATGGTGGTCGGCAAGGGTCCTTGATCTGTCATCGAATGCGAGATCACCATCGCCACCGCCACCGGACGCTCCAGCGGCGTCTGCCGCCTGGCCACCGCCCTCCTCGACCACCGCCGTCACCCCGCGTTCGAGCTGGTCAGGCCCCGCGAACCGTTCCGCCCGATCGAAGGTGATCGCCGAGCAGTCACGCGGACCCACGAAGAGGCAGAGCGCCTTGAGCGTGGCGAGGGGGCCGGCCGGCCTCATCAGGTCGGTCGACCACGGCGGTCGGGCTTCGAATGGAGGTGTCCCGGTTGTTGGCGGTGCCGCGCTGGCCCAGGCTGGGGCGTGGCGGGGCATCGACGCGATTGCGGAGGCGCGAGTGTTCGACAGGAGCTTCGCGTTCCCGGTCGGTCTACTGGAGCCGACGGTCGGCGCTTCGGGTCGGGTCGCGGTGATCGGGGCGGGCGTGGCGGGCCTGGTCTGCGCGTACGAGCTTCAGCGCCGCGGCTGCGACGTCGTCCTGTTCGAGCGGTCGAACCGACCGGGTGGGCGAGTGCGTACGCATCACTTCTGGGACGGCACGCACGCTGACCTGGGAGCCATGCGCATCCCCTCCAACCACCACTGCGTCCTGCACTACGTGTCCGAGTTCGCCCTGGCGACCCGCCCCTTCGTCAACGTCAACCCGCTCGCCTACTACCACCTGCGTGGGCGCCGGGCCCGAGTGCGTGACGTGCGCGAACTGTTCACGGCGTTCTCCCTGCGCGCCGCCGAACAGGAGGCCCCGGCCCGCCTTCTCCACCGCCTCCTGGTGAGCGCCTGGCAGACGCTCACGGCGGGCCAGCAGCGGCGCCTGCTCGACGGCTGCTGGGACGATCCCGCACTCGAGCGGCTCGTCTCGGTGTCGCTGTGGCAGTTCGTCCGCGAGCACCTGTCGCAGGACGCCTGGGACCTGGTGGGCCATGCGAGCGGATTGGTCCACTACGAGCAGTCCTCCCTGATCGAGGTCCTGGTCGACTACTTCGGCTTGTTCCACGCCGGCCAGCTGGAGCTGGTCGACGGCATGGACGCCCTGGTGCGCGCCTTCGTCCACGAGCTGCTGCCGGGAACCCTGCGGCTGTCCACCCGCATCGACGAACTCGCGCTGACCGGCGACGGCGTGTTGGTCAAGGGGAAACGGCTGGACCACGTGCTGACCGAGCACGTCGACGTCGTCGTCTGCTGCGTCCCGGCGCCCGCGCTCGACCACGTCGCCTTCGTCCCGGGCCTGCCGCACGCCCAGCGCCACGCCATCCGCGGCATCAACTACGCCAGCAGCACCAAGACGCTCCTGCACCTCACCCGGCGCAGGTGGGAGCTGGACGACGGGATCTACGGCGGGGGCAGCTTCACGGACCTGCCGATCCAGCAGTGCTGGTACCCCTCCGACAACGCCCGCCTCCTTGAGGAGGCCCCGAACGGGGACGGCGCCGGCCGAGAGCGGTGGGTCGCCCGGGACCCCGGCAGGTCCCGGGAGCCCACGGTGCTCCTGGGGGCCTACCCGTGGGGAGCCAACGCGCGCAGGCTGGCCGCGCTGCCGGACGCCGACCGGGACCGGCTGGTGCTGGACTGCCTGGAACGGCTGCACCCCGGTATCCACGGCGACGTGGACGACATCGTGCACTGGAACTGGGACCAGCAGCTCGGCATGGGCGGCGCCTTCGCCCACCTCACGCCCGGCGAGCACACCCGCTACCTCACGGCGCTCGGCTCGCCCCACCCGGCCGGCGATCCCCGGATCTTCTTCGCCGGTGAACACCTGTCCGGTGCGCACGCGTGGTGCCAGGGCGCCATACAGTCGGCCTTGAACGCGGTGGGCCACGTACTCGAACGCGGGCGGCAGGCGCGGATCCCGGCCCGGGTGGAGTCCGAATGACCGGCACCGCCCGGGCCGGCGAACACCGGCCCGAGCCGTCCACGGCGACCGCCGGAGGGCTTGACCGCCACGCCCTCCGGTCGCTGCTCGCCCCGCCGGTCGGCGCGTGCGAGCGGGTCGGACTGGAGATCGAGAGCGGCCTGGTGGACCCGCGAACGGGCCTGGCCGCCCCCTACTCGGGCGAGCGGGGAGTGCGGGCGGTGCTGAAGGCGGTGCTCTCCCAGTGGGGCGGACAACCACTGGAGGACTCCGGCAACCTGACCGGCGTCCTCCTCGACGACGGTAGCCAGATCACGCTCGAACACGGTGGGCAGGTGGAGTACTCCTCCGCCCCGGCCATCGGCCTGGGAACAGCCGTCGACGAGATGCGAACCGTCATGGAGCGCCTTGCGGAACTCGCCGCCGACTTCGGCTGGGCCCTGCTGCCCGGAGCCGGCCTGCCCTTCGACGCCCCGGGCAGCATCGCCTGGGTGCCCATGCGCCGCGGCGCCCTCATGCGCGACTACTTCGCCCGCATCGGCGAGGCGGGCAGTCGGGCGCTGGAGATCATGTCGATGTCCCTGTCCACTCAGGTGCACCTGGACTACGTCTCGGTCGACGACTTCGCCCAGAAGCTGCGGATGCAGACGGTCGCGTCGCCGGTCATCGCCGCACTGCTCGTCAACTCGCCGCTCCAAGGCGGCCGGCCGAACCAACTGCTGTCCCACCGCTCCCATGCCTGGCTGCGGATGGATCCGCGTCGCTGCGGTGTCCTGCCGCCCGCCCTGCGGCCGGACGTGGACGCCGACGACGTCATCGACTGGGCCCTCGGGATCCCGATGATCTACTACCGCAGCGGGGACGGCCGGTTCCATCCGGCCCCCGACCGGCCGTTCGGCCTGCTCCTGGAGCGGGGCTTCGACGACGGCTCGGTCCCCTCGCTCGACCACTGGGCCTCGCACCTGTCGCAGATCTGGACGAACGTGCGGGTCCGCCGGACCCTGGAACTGCGCGAGGCGGACGGACCGCCCTACCAGCACATCCCGGCCGTCCCCGCGCTGTGGGTGGGCCTCACCTACCACGAGCCCTCGCGAACGGCGGCCTGGGACCTGCTCAGGCGCTACACGCTGCGCGACCACCGCGCCGCGATGGCGAGACTCCCGAGCACCGGGCTGCACACCACGCTCGATGGCGACCCCGTGCGCGAACTCGCCCACGAGCTGGTCCGGCTGGCCCGCGCGGGGCTGAGCGCACGGGTATCCGCGGGGCTGGAGCCCGCGAAGGTACTGGACTACCTCGACCCCCTCGACGAACTGCTCGACGGGGGAAGGACATTCGCCGAGCAGTGCCTGGACCGTTGGGACAAGGACCTGGCCCGCGACCCCGCCCGCTACGTCGCGGCCTTCCGGGTCTGAACCGCGTACCAGGCCGGAACCCGGCGACGCCCGGCCGCCTCGGCCGACCCCCCGTCATCGGCGCGGGAAGCTGAAGGCGTAGCCGTTGTCCTTGAGCCAGGGCAGGAGCCGTTCGAGCGCTTCGAGGGTCTGGGCCCGGTTCCCGCCGCCGTCGTGCAGCAGGACGGTGGGGCCGTTGCGGAGCTGCGCCTCGGCCGTCGCGACGATCTGGTCGGGGCCGGGGCGCTCGAAGTCGCGGGTGTCGACGTTCCAGCCGAGCGGGCGCATGCCGTGGGCCGCGGCGATCTGGCGGCTCTCGGGGGTGAACGCGCCGCCGGGGGCCCGGTAGTAGGGGACGGGGGCGCCACCGGTGGCGTCCTGGATCATCCGCAGGCCGTCGAGGATCTCCTGCTGCTGGTAGCCGACGTCCTTGTGGTCCATGGCGGTGTCGTGGCTGACGGTGTGGTCGCACAGGCGGTGGCCGGCGGCGACGACCTGCTTGGCGAGATCGGGGTGGGCCTGGGCGTTGGGGCCGAGCACGCAGAAGACGGCCCTGGCGCCGTTGCGGGCCAGGACGTCCAGGATCCTGGGCGTCCACTGGGGGTCGGGCCCGTCGTCGATGGTGAGGTTGACGGTCCGTCCCGGGTCCTCGGACTGGCGGGAGACGCTCATGTCGACGAGCGGCGCCGGGAGGTTCGGGTCCGGAGCGGTGGCGCTGGCCGGTGCGGCCGGGGAGCCGGCGAGCGCACCGAGCCCGTCGGGCGCCTTCAGCACGGTGCCGGCGGCGGCGAGCAGTGCCGCGGCCGCCGCGCCCGCCGTCACCACGCGCCGAGCGTCAGCACGGCACCTCGCCTCCCGTGGCCACGATTGCTCTCCAGACCTCATCCACGATCTGGCCGGTCCCTGTCTCCGGACGGCCCGCGGTGCGAAACCTGCAATTCCCTGGCAGTCAACTCTCTGACCTCCCTCGGCGACCCCGCCGGTATCGCAGCTACGGAGCAGCACTCTTCGTCGCAGGAGTCCTCGTCCGGGATGCCCCTCTCCCTGGAGGATGCTCCGGAGGAGACGCCGGTGTGGTGGCGGTGGTCGTAGGCTCGGGCAGCTGGGTGGGTGAGGGTGAGAGCGAGCAACTCGGCGACGGCGCCGCGGCGGGAGAGGAGACATCAGGGGTCGAGGTCGGTTGTACCGGCATCGACGTCGCCGGGTGCGAGCCGCCTCCGCCCCCGTTCGTCGAGGGGCCGAGGAGATTGCCCGCCACCTCGACCACGCCGCCGCAGGCGAGCAGCACCGCGGCCAGCACGGACAGCCCGGCGGAGGCCCGCAGCGCCCGGGGCGCCGTGGTACGCAGGTCGGTGTCCACGCTCAGTCCACGTATTCCTGGGCGACCTGGACGTACTCGAAGCCCTTGACGTCGGTGGCGATCTGCATCTGACCGGTTTGCGAGGAGGCGATCAGGGTGTTGAGCAGGCCGGTGATCGCCCCGCTCAGCGCCGACTCGGTGTCCGAACCGTCGGCGATGAACAGTGCCTTGGTCGCCACCTCCTTCAGCACGTCGCGCCTGGCGCCGCCGAAGCCGTAGGCGATCACGTGCGGGTGGCGCGGCCAGTTCCGGTCCACCAGCGTGCGGAAGGAGTCCCGCCACCTCGCGTCGGTCGGAGCGCCGTCGGTCAGGAAGAAGATCGCCGGCCGCAGCACGCTGTACTGCTGCGCCCGCAGGCTGCTGACGTCCTGTTCGATGCTCTGCCGCAACTGGTCGAAGGCCTTGCCGTACTCGGTGCCCCCGCCGCAGATCACTTCGGGCATGCTCGGGACCTGCTCCATGTCCGACATCGGGATCACCACGTGCACGTCGGTGGAGAAGGCGACCACGCTGACCCTGGCGAACTCCGAGACGCGCGGATTCGTCGCCAGGTTGTAGTGCAGACGCGAGAGGGTCGCGTTGAGCACTGCCTCGTGCGGTTTCATCGACGAGGAGGCGTCGATCACCACGTAGGTGGGCAGGCAGAGTGACATTGTGTGCACCTCTGAGCTAGTGGTTGGAGGCGATGATGACGACCAGGATCACGACGAAGGCGAGCACCCAGATCCACTTGGTGGACGAGCCGGTCGCGTCCTTCTGCTTCTCCTCGACCGTGCTGATGCGGGTGACGGTGGGGGACTCCGGGATCGCGTGCGGCGCGGGCTGCGGACGCAGCACCGGAGCCTGTACCGGAGGCAGTTGGGGCAGCGGCGTGCGTGTCGGACGCGGCACGGCCCTGAGGTAGGGCCCGTTGTTCAGCGCCTGGTTCAACTGGGCGGCCGCGGGCCGTCGTTCCCGGTCGGTCGCGAGCAGCATGTCCAGCAGGACCTCGGAGACGGCGGGCTGGTTCGGCCAGGGGGACGCGGCGACGCCGTGGAAGGTGCTCGCGTCGCGCCGGCCGGTCAGGCACTTGGCGACGAGCAGGGCGAGTCGGTAGCGGTCGGTGTACTGGTCCGCGTCGGAGCCCGGCGGCGTGAGCGGGTCGGCCCAGTTCGGCTGGTGGATGTCGGGCATCTTCTTCGGCTGGCAGCCGTCGACGTCGATCAGGTAGACGGAGCGCTGCTCCGGGCTCCAGAAGGCGTTGGAGAACGACCAGTCCGAGTAGACCAGGCCCAGGCCTTCCAGGATCGCGGCGAGCTCCGTCAGTTGGCGGCAGGCCGTCAGTCGGCCCTCGAAGCCGGGGCGCGGCAGGCCGACGCCCCGGATCGACTCGTCGGACTTCGCCAGCCAGTCGATCTCCAGGAACCGGCGCTCGCTGAACTTGCCGCGCCGCAGCTCGGAACGGTACTGCTCGGGCGCCATCGGGATCACGCACCCGACGGCCGGGTTGCCGGGCTCGTGGATCCGGGCCGCGGGCCAGCACGTCCCGGCGTACAGGGTCGCCCGCTCCGTCTCCGGCAGCGTGTCCGGAGCCGAGATCAGCAGGTCGATCCGGTGGCCGTCCTCCTGGTGCAGGCCGGGCCGGTAGAGCTTGGCCAGCCAGCCCGGATGGTCCGTCAGCGGCCGTACGGCGACGGCCTGGCCGTTGTGTTCGGAGATCGGCTCGGCGAGCGGTCCGAGATCGGCGAGGCCCACGGTCCTCGGCAACGCCCAGCCCCGCGGGTCCACCGCCGGGGCGCCGCCGCCGGCGACGGGATCGGAGTCGGTCATGTCCCGCTGCCGTTCCACACCACGACGGCGGTGCGGTCGTCGAGGCACTGCGGTGCGTCGAAGCCGACGTCGGCGGTGAACCGGGTGGCCGGGACCGGCGCGCGCCAGGCGTTGGCAAAGTACTCGTTGACGTTGCCCGCCGGGTCCGCCCACGCGTCGCCGATCCCGTCCGTGACCAGGGCGAGGGCGGCACCGGCCGCCAGGGTGACGTAACCGTCCACGGCCAGGTGCGGCGTGTCCGGCAGTCGGCCGGCGACCTCGTTCGAGACCACCGCGGCCGCGCGGTCCTTGGCTTCGCCGGCGGAGAACTGCCACAGCGGGACGCGCGGGTCGAGGGTCCAGGCCGAACTGTCACCGAGCCACCCGACCCATGCCCGCGCCACGCCGTTCGCGTCCGGCTCGGCGATCACCGCGGTGATCAGCACGGTGGCCAGGTGCGAGGTGCCGACGCCGCGTCCGGCCGCGTGCGCGGCGATCGCTTCCGCGATCCGCCCGTACAGCGCCTTGACGTCGAGCCGGTCGAAGCCGACCGTCTCGATCTGCTCGCGCAGCAGGGTGACGGCCTGGCTGGAGGCCGCGGTGGCCCCGACGTCGGACCAGGCCGCGCTGGACAGGCCGTCGGCCACGGCCACGATCGCGTACCGGCTGTCCGGGCTCCGCCCGATCCGGTAGGAGTCCTGTCGCGGCTCGGCGGGCTGGCCGCAGCGGTGGCCGGGCCCGACGACGGAGGCGGCGCGGATGGTGAGGGCACCGACCGTGGCTTCGTCGGCGGCGATGCCGTTCTGCACCGTGCGCTCCGGCAGCAGCCAGGGGTAGCCCTGTGCCCGCGCGCCTTCGCCGAAGCGGGGCACGCTCAGGTCGGTCGGCCTCTCGCGCAGGAACGGCCGGGGCCTGCCGGGCTGGGCCGTCGACACCGCCGGTGCCGCGACAAAGCGGCAGACCGGCGCCGTCGCGTCGGGCCGGGGCTCCCGTTCGGGCCGGTCCCGCTGCCGGGCGGGCGTCGCGGCGGCCTCGGACCCCAGTGCGGCCGCCGCGCCGACGACACCCACCGCCGCGAGGGCGAACGCGTCCACCAGCCAGCCGTAGTGCCGGTGCGGCGTGCCGACCTCGGCGAAGGCCCCGATGGCGACGGCTGCGAGCAGCCCCGCCCGCACCCAGCCGTCCGTCAGGCCGTCCCGCCGGCCGTCGCCCCCGCTCACGGCCGTTCCTCACGATCGCGGGACCTCGGCCCGGAGGCGAAGTGCTGGTCACCGTGCTGCACCGCGAACACCTCACCGGAACCGGTGGCGGAGTTGACCTGGACCACGACCTCCGGCCGTTGCGCGGTCCGCAGCGTCGCCAGAGCTATGACGTCCTGGGCGAGAGCCGGGTTCCGGTCGAGCAACTGGAACAGGGCCTCGGTCCAGAAGTCCACGGCCGCGGCGTCGACCGCTCCCCTCGTGGCGGTCGACCCCCGCTCCAGCGCGACGGACAGTTCCCTGCGGCGACTGCCGTGGGCCCGGGCGATGACGCCGCTCATCAGTCGCTTCGCCTCGTTCCACAGATCGGTGCCCATCGCGGACACCAGAGCGGTGGCTCCGCTCGCGGCCAGCTCGGCGAGTTCCTGGTTCATCGGCGCTTCAGCTCCGTTCGTTGTAGCGGATGTGCTGGTCACCTCGGCCGACGGCGAAGACCGTGCCGTTCCCCGTGGCTTGGACGAGTTGCTCCACGGTCCGCGGCTCGGCTTCCGCAGGCCGCTCGCGGGAGCCGGATTCCGGGCCGGGACCGCCGTGCGGCCCGACCGGGCTGCCCGGGTACCAGAGCCAGGCCCGTGCGGCGTACTCCTTGACCCGGACCTCGGCCGCCGTGAAGGCGCCGGCTTCGAGCCCCTCGTAGCCGTGCCCGACCGTCTCCTCGTAGTAGTGCTGCGAAAGCATCGCGGCCACCGGGGTGCCGTCCGGACCGGCCAGGGCCGCCTGCCGCAGCGGGGGCGAGTCGAGCAGCCGGGCGAGCGTCTCGAACGGGGTGCCGGAGACGGTGCCGTCCGGATCGAGCCGGACCTCCCCCGCGTGCGCGGCGGCCCGTACCCTCAGCCGGGTGTCCGGGCCGGCGTGCCGGTTGTGCTCGCGGATCCGCGAGCCCAGCTCCGGCAGCAGCGGGACCAGCAGTCCGGCCTTGGGCAACCCGGCCGGGGCGACGAGCCGGCAGCCGTCGCCGGTGTCCACGTACGCGAAGTCCCGCCGGTCCAGCTCCGCGACGCCGAGGGCGCCGAACAGCGCGGACCGCAGCACACCGCGGATCTCCTGCAGCCGCTGCTGACCGCGGCCCGCGGAACCCGCGATGTCGCACGCCAGCAGAGCTCGGTACTCGTACCTCGGATTCACATTCCCTCCGCGATCACGACGGGGGCCGGCAGTTCGAAGATCGATCTGCCGTCGGCACCGAATTCCCGGTGCCGACACGATGGTTAACGAGATCGTAGGGGAGGGGTCCTCGGGTGGACCGGCTACTAATACGGCTTGTCCGGCTTCGGCCGGACGAGGAAGAGGAGTGACCGATGAGCAACACACGGATGCGCGGGGCCGGGGCCTACTGGCCGCCGACCGGGCTGCTCGGCCGGGTCGGCGAGGCCGATCGCCGAGTCCTGCTGGGGCTCGGCCACGGCGTGGTCTACCCGGCCGGTCAGATCACCATCCACGAGGCCGACACCTCGGACTTCGCGCTGCTCCTGATCGGCGGCACGGTGAAGGTCACCGCGCACGCACAGGACGGTCGGGATGCGCTGCTGGCCGTTCGGATGGCCGGGGACCTCGTCGGGGAGCTCGCCGGGATCGACGGTCAGCCGCGCATCGGCACCGTGACCGCCTGCGGCCGGGTGCTGGCCCGCTACATCCTGCCCTCCGAACTGCTGGCGTGCACGAAGCAGCACCCCGCCATCGGGCTCGCACTCAACGCGAGCGTGGTGGCCAAGCTGCGCACGGCGACCGGCCGGATCGTCGACTTCACCGGTTGCGACGTGCTCGGGCGGCTGGCCAGGATCCTGCACCACCTTGCCGTCACCTACGGGCGCCCCGGCCGCACCGAAGCCCATCTCCCGCTGTCGCAGCCGGAGATGGCCACGCTGGTCGGCGCCGCGGAGTCGTCGATCCACAAGGCCCTGCGGGCCTTGCGGGAGTCGGGCGCGGTCGTCACGGGCTACCGCAGGATCACGATCCTCGACCTGGATCACCTCGCCCGGATCGCCGCCGCGGCCGAACCGGCCGGTTCACGGGCGATCTCACCAAACAGGTAAAAGCGCCGGGTTCCGAGGACGGGTCGGCGCCAGCATGACCGAGTGCCGGGATCCGAGCGTTGGAGAGGACCGGAGAAACAGATGCCAGAGAACAACGGTGCTCCGGGCGGTTCCGCGCGAATCCGGGCGGGCGACGTGTCCGGAACGATGATCGTCGGCAACCGGAACACCGTGACCAACCTGAACATCACCACCGGGAACGGCTCGGCCATCACCGTGAACGCGGGGCCTCCGCCGAACCCGGTCAAGCGTCAGCCGATCTCCCACCTGCCGCGTTCCGCCGCCGATCCGCTGATCGGCCGGGAGCGGGAGCTCCAGATACTGCAACAGGTCATCGGGGCACGGCAGTTGGTGCAGATCTGGGGCACTTCCGGGGTCGGCAAGAGTGCGCTGCTGCGCCACCTCGCCCGCACCTTGCCGCGCGGGCCCGAGGGCGCCGCCTACATCGAAGCCGGCGGACGGACGGCCGACGACCTCGCGCAGGCGATCTTCGACATCAGCTTCGACGCGCCGAACTACAAGCCGTCGCTGGAGGTGCTGAAGGAGCACCTGAAGACCCTGCGGCTGCGGATCTACCTGGACGACGCGGGACTCGACGAGAAGGACCTGCACCGGCTCTTCGACCTGGCCGAGCACTCCACGTTCGTCTTCACCTCGCAGCGCCGGTCGTCGGTCGCCGGCGTACACGCGATCCGACTCGACGGACTGACGGCCCCGGCAGGGGTGGTCCTGGTGCAGACGGTCCTGGCCCGCGCGCTGCAGCCCGACGAAGCGCGGACCGTGACGGCGCTGTGCGACGCCCTGCACGGCAATCCGCTCCGACTGCGGCGCATCGCCCTGTCAGCCGCGACCGGCAAGGGCCTGCCGGGCATCGCCGATCTCCCCGCGCTGCTTCCCGCGCTGCTCAACAGGCTCCGGCCGGAGGAGCGCGACCTGCTGTACCTGCTCGGCTCGCTGTCTGGCGCCGAGTTGGCTGCACGGCAGCTCAACACCCTGCTCGGCCGCACGGACGCCGATGCGCTCGCCGACGGCCTGGTGCGGCACGGCCTGCTGGTCGCCTCGGAAACCGGCTACGGGTGTCCGCCGGACGTCGCCGAGTGCGTGCTCAAGAGCCGGATGACGCAGTTCCCCGCCGCGCAGCTCTGCCGGGCGCTCACCGCGTGGGTCGAGTCGCGGGAGACCACCCCGGACGAGGTCGCGGCCCACTTCCAGGCCCTGGACGTCGCGGTGCTGGGAGCGGAGCGGAGCGGACAGGCGCAGCTCGGCGTGGAGTTGGCCCGTGCCGCCTCGCCGAAACTGGCGCTCTCCCGGCAGTTCGACGCGTGGGGCAGCCTCCTCGGAGCCGGCTGGGCCGCCGCGAAGAGCGCGGGCGACCGCGCGGGCGAGGAGTTCTTCCTGGGGGAGGCGCGCACCCGCCGCAAGGCGATCGGCCGGGCGGCGCTGACGACGGCCCTGGTGCTGGAGGCGGGAGTGCTCTGGCAGGAACTCGCCGCTCTGCAAGCGCACTCGGTGGCCCACCAGGCCGCCACGACGGCGCTCACCGCGGTGCCGCCGATCGCGCCTCTCGCGCCGGTCGTGCCGGTCACCCCGATGACGCCGATCGCCCCAGTTGCACCGGTCACGCCGGTCACGCCGGTCACGCCGGTCACGCCGGTCACGCCGACACCGACCGTGGCCACCCCGCCGACGGTCACTCATCCGGTGGTCAGCCCCCCAACGATCACCCAACCGGTCCCCGCCTCCGGTGCTCCGGCTCCCGTGCACCCGCCGGCTGCACCGAAGGTGATCGACTTGTCCCAGTCCGCCCAACAGCCCCCACCCACCGGCCACGTGGCCGGCGCGCACGCTCCCTCGCACGCAGTGCCGCAGAAGATCGACCTCTCGGGTGCGCACAGCTCCGCCACCCACTCGACGCACGCCGCGAGCAGCACCACGACCACAACCAGTACAGGTCACACGGCGCTCGCCACCACCGGTGCCGCGGGCGCCAAGGGCGGAGCAGCCCTCGTCGTCGCCTGTGTGGTCGGCGCCTCAGCCGTACTCGGCGTGGGCGCCATGGTCTACGCCCAGAACCAGTCGGACCGGACCACAACGGCCAACGCCACCAACCTGCCGGTCCCGACTCGGCCGATCCGCTCCCCCAACCCACCGGCCCCGGCCCCGCCGGTCTACACCCCCAAGCCGCCGGCCCCGCCGGTCTACACCCCCAAGCCGCCGGCCCCGGCCCCGTTGGTAACGCCGGCCCCCGTCGATCCTGTGTGCGCAACGGTGGTACGGGAATTGGGGCAGGAGTCCCAGCAGTACAACGCCGACCTGCCCACCGTGAACAGCGCCATCGACTCGTACAACAACGCCGTAGCGGCGTACAACTCGCGACGGACCTCCACCGTTCCCGACGACAGCACGATGAAATCCCGCATCGACATCATCCTCAAAGACCTGCGCGCCAGCGAGTCCACGTTGCGGGGAGCCCTGTCGCAAGCGCGGGACGGATCCGTGGTATCCGACCTCAAGGGCATTCTGACCGCTCGCCAGCAGGAGGAGAGCCAGTTCCGCTCGCTTCGGAACAAGACCAGTACCAGTTACAACACGGCCAGCCAGGCTTCGGCGTACAACTCGGCCTGGCACAGCCTGGTAATCCACTGCACCGCCTGGTAATCCGCCACAAGACCGACCAGGAAAGGCCGACCATGCCTACGGAATCCACCCCCGGCGACATCCACGCCGGAGATGTCTCCGGCACCTTCATCGTGGGCGACAGCAACCACGTGACGAACACGACCACGCATCACCCCGAGCAGCCGCAGCCCCAACCGCGCCAGCAGAACTCGGCCGAGGACCAGGCAGCCGTCTTCGCCGTGGAACACGGCACCATGCACGTCACGTACAACCACAACGCCGAAGCCGCGCCCGAGACGGAGGCCCGAGAAACGCGTCAGCCCTGATCGGCCAGCAACTCCAGGTCCTGGGCGTTCAGCGTCGCCGTCTTCAGCAGTTCCCTGATCAGGTTGACGCTGAGCGTCGAGCCGACCGGCTCGCCGACCTCGTCGCGCGTCAGTCCGCGCACACCCCGCCGGCGCAGCCGTTCGCGCACGTCCTCGACCGTGTTGGCGACCGACTTGTGGGTCCAGAACTTGGTCACGTGGGGCGAGGCGTTGACCAGCCGGGCGGTCTCCTCCCAGGCCGACGGGAGCGGGAAGGCGTCCTGGCCCTCCAGGTAGCGCCGGGCGAGCGCGGTGAGCACCAGCCGCTCCTGCAGGGAGAGCAGGTAGACCGTCTCGGGAGCCGCGGTCTCGGCGCTGCTCGTGGAACGGGGGTGCAGGTCATCCCCGTCCACGACGCGGACCTCCACCAGGTGGGACCGCCGCTTGGACGAGTTGATCACCAGCGGGGTGTACCCGGGCCCCATGATCCGCTTGTGGCTGGTGAGCATCAGCACGCCGTCGGGCAACTCGATCGGCAGATTGCCGGTGTTGACCAGCCACCAGTCGCCGTCCGTGCCGGCGCAGGTGAAGACGCCGTGCCGACGGCTGACGGTCGGGTCGTCGACACCGACCGGTACGTGCACGTCCTCGCGGTCGCGCCCGAACAGCAAGGTGTACCGGCGCGGCGGCACGGCGTACCCACCCTCCGGGCCGAGCACGAAGATCGTCCCGGGTGGCGCCGAGGGCACCCTGTCGGAAGGACTGCCCGGCGGCAGCATCTGGGGTGGGAAGTCTCCGTACGCCATCTCACATACCTCCGCCTCGGCTCGCGCCAGTGTACGAGCGCACCGGGAGGACCAGTCCTCCTGCGGGCATGCGGTGTGCCGAGCTTGCCGAACCGCCAACTCTGTTTGCCCTGAGTGGGCTTGCTCGATAGCCTGCCCGCGTGAGCACGATCAGCCGGCGAGCTGCTGCGATCGACAGCATGGTCGCCGAACCACTCGGTCCGGGCGATCCGCAGGAGATCGGCAGCTTCAGCATCATCGGCCTGCTCGGCACCGGCGGCATGGGCGAGGTCTACCTCGGGGTCTCGGACAGGGGCTACGCCGCTGTCAAGCTCGTCCGGCCACGGCTGGTCTCCAGCGAGCGCTTCGAACGAGAGGTCGGCATCCTCTACCGTGTGCCGTTCGGAGTCGGGCCGCGGGTGCTGGCGAGCGACGCCACTCCGGAACGCCCATGGTTCGCCGCCGAGTACGTCCCCGGGCTCACGGTGGACGAGGCGGTCCGGCTGCACGGCCCGCTGCCCGCCGAGGCGCTGTGGCTACTGCTGGCCGAGACAGCCGCTCAACTGCGGGCCGTACACGCGTCCGAGATCGCGCACCGCGACATCAAGCCCGCCAACGTCATGCTGGTGCGCGACGGCGTGAAGCTGATCGACTTCGGCATCGCGCGCGCCGCGGACCAGGCGAGGCTCACCAGGAGCGGTGGCAGCTACGGAACGCAGGGCTTCTCGGCACCGGAACAGCAGGCCGGGGACGAGGACGTGGCAGCGCCCGCGGACGTCTACTCGCTCGCGGCGCTCCTGCTCTACGCCGCCTCGGGTCGCACGCCCAGCGCCGTCCCCGACGTGGAGCCGCTGCGCGCCATGGACGCCGACCTCGCCGCCCTCCTCGAGCCCTGTCTCGCCACCGACCCCGGAGCACGCCCCACCGCCGACGAGATCGTCCTGGCGACCCACGCGCACCGGCTCGTCCCTCCCCCGTCCTGGCCGCCTGAGGTCATGTCACGCATCGACTCGCGACGTGCCTTCGCCGAAACGCCGGTCGGCAAGCTGGAGACCGTCCCGCCACCGGATCCGAGCACGGACCCGAAGCCTGACGTCGGGACCACACCTCTCGCATCACCTCGCCGCCCGCGCAAGCACCTGTTCCTGGTGCCGATCGCCGCGGCGACCGCCCTCGGCGCGGTCGCGGTGTTCGTCCTCAGCCCGTCCACCTCCCCGCAGAACCACAACTCGCAAGGGTCCAGCGGCGCGCCGGTCACCGTCGAGCCCGTGGCCGGGACGACGCACGGGCCCTCCGCGAGCCCGAGCGCCTCGATCTCCGCCACCGCCGAACCCTCTCCCCCGCCTTCAACCGCCCCGGCCGGCACTACACGGACACCCTCCCCGAGCCTGCGGCCCTCGACCTCCGCTACCGCCAAACCCGCTACCCTGCCCCCGACCACCCCACCGACCACCCCACCGAGCACTGCCCCCGCCGCACCCTCAGCGGCCGCCCCCAGCCCCACCTCGTCATCGATCAGCGGCATCAACGGCAGCGACGACCCGACACAGGTCAAGGGCTCCGAGGCGGACACCAGTTGGCTCGGAAACGACGCCGCCTGCTCCGCCTGGCTGGACGACAACGGCTCCGGCTCGCTCGCGGGCGTGCTCAACACCTCCCTGAACCAAACCTGCGTCGCCGAGCTCGCCCGCAGCGACGGCATCACCTACACCTTCCGCGCCTCCTGGGGCGCCGCGAAGACGAGCTTCGTCCCAGACATCGGCTACACGATGTGGATCTGCGTCTGGAACGCGAACAACCGATCCGGCGAGCAGTGCTCCGCTCGCTTCGGCATGAACGGCACCACCCCGGTCCGCCGATGAAACGAGGCTGCCGCAAGGAGCACTTCCGGGCCACCACGCCCAGCCGCCCGCACACCAGCCCTCGTCGGCCATTCGGGCGAAATCCAGGCGCCGGATCCGTCCAGCGAGACGGCATCGAGGATGTCCGAGACTGTCGCGAGGCTGCCGGAACGACTGCGGCCCAGGTCGGGATCACGCTCCCTCATGGCGGCCAAGCAGCACTCGACTCCGCGACTCGAATGGCCGCCACCCGACTGGGTCAACTAGCGAGCATTCCAAAGGATTTGACCCTAGGTTGCGGTGCCAGGGGGCCATCGAGCGAAAGGCTGTTACTGGCATGGCCGGGAAATTCGAGCTGTACAAGGACGAGAGCGGGATGCACCGGTTCCGGCTCAAGGCGAGCAACGGGACGATCGTGGTGACCGGCGACCCGCAGGAGAGCAGGGACGACTGCCTCAAGAGCATCGAGTCGCTCCGCAAGCTCGCGCCGTACGCGGAGCTCAAGGAGGCGGCCGGCTCGCACTGAGGCGGCGCGACGCGAACGCGGGTCGGTGGTGCAAATCGCCGACCCGCGTTCGCTTGTACGACAGATCCCTTTGGCCGGGTGCACGCCGGGCGCGGACAGAACACTGGCATGCGCGTCGTCATCGTCACCGAATCCTTTCCGCCCGAGGTCAACGGAGTCGCCCACAGCGTGCTGCGGACGGCCGAGCATCTGGTCCGCCGGGGCCACCAGCCCCTCGTCGTCACCCCCGCGCCGGCGCGGGGCGCCGAGTGCCCGCCGCACACCTTCGGCGCCGAGGCGGTGGAGCTGCCGGTGGTGCGAATCCCGTCGGTGCCGCTGCCGGGCTACCCGCAGGTGCGGATCGCGTTGCCGAGCCGGCAGCTGGCCGCCGCCGTCGCCGGGCACCGGCCCGACCTCGTACACCTGGCCAGCCCGTTCGTGCTCGGAGCGCGCGGGATGCAGGTCGCGGCACGACTCGGCGTGCCCGCCGTGGCCGTCTACCAGACCGACCTCGCCGGGTACGCCCACGCCTACCGGGCCGGGCGGGGCCTCGGGGAGGCGGCCGCCTGGCGGCGGATCCGGGCCGTGCACCGGGCGGCCGCCAGAACGCTGGCGCCGTCCACCCCGGCCGCGCAGGACCTCACCGCGCACGGGGTGCCCCGGGTGCAGCTGTGGCCGCGCGGGGTGGACTCGGTGCGGTTCCACCCCCGCCACCGCGACGAGGCGCTGCACCGGGCGCTCGCCCCGGGCGGGGAGGTGCTGGTCGGATACGTCGGGCGGCTGGCGCCCGAGAAGCGGGTCGACCTGCTGGCCGCCGCGTCGGCGCTGCCCGGGGTGCGGGTGGTGGTGATCGGGGACGGCCCGTCCGGGCCCGGGCTGAGGGCCTCGATGCCCGGCGCGGTCTTCCTCGGCCGCCGGACGGGCGAGGAACTGGCCCGCTGCTTCGCGACCCTGGACGTGTTCGTGCACACCGGCCCGCTGGAGACCTTCTGTCAGACCATCCAGGAAGCGATGGCGAGCGGCGTGCCGGTGATCGGCCCGGCCGCCGGCGGGCCGCTGGACCTGGTCGCACACCACCGGACCGGCCTGCTGGTGCCGCCCCGGGACGGCGCCGCGGTGGCCCGGGCGGTGGCGGACCTGGCCGCCGCCCCCGCGCGGCGGGCCGCGTACGGGCGCGCCGGGCGGGCGGAGGTGACGGAGCGCACCTGGGAGGCGGTCGGCGACCTGCTGCTGCGGCACTACGCGGAGGTGCTGGCCGAGCACCACGGGGTGCCGGTGCCCACCGTTCCCCCGGCCGCTTCCCCGGCGACGGGCGAACCGGTCGCCGCCGAGCCGGTCGTCGCAGAACCGGTCGCCGCCGAGCCGGTCGCCGTCGAGCCCGCCGCCATCGGGGAGGAGCTGCCGGCATGACCGACACGGCCGACCGCGAGCCGCTGACCGTCGTGCGGCTCGCGAACTTCGTCACCCCGGTCTCCGGCGGCCTGCGCACCGCGCTGCGGCACCTCGGCGCCGGCTACCTGGCCGCCGGGCACCGGCCGGTGCTGATCGTGCCCGGGGAGCGGCGCCGCGAGGAGGAGGGCGAGCAGGGCCTGGTGATCACCCTGCCCGGGCCGGTGCTGCCCGCCAGCGGCGGCTACCGGATGCTCACCGACCGGCGGGCGGTGGCCGCCGAACTCACCCGGCTGAAGCCCGACCGGCTGGAGGTGTCCGACCGCACCACGCTGCGCTGGACCGGCGGCTGGGCCCGGCGGCACGGCGTCCGCTCGGTGATGGTGTCGCACGAGAGCGCCGCCGGGGTACTGCGCACCTGGGGCCTGCCCCGTCCGGTCGCCGACGCGGCCGCCGACCGCCTCAACGCGGCCACCGCGCGCGCGTACGACTCGGTGCTCTGCACCACCGACTGGGCGGCGACGGAGTTCCGGCGGATCGGCGCGCCCAACCTGGCCCGGGCCCCGCTCGGCGTGGACCTGGACGCGATGCGCCCGTTGCCCCCGGCGGCGCGGGAGCGGGAGCGCGCGCGGTACGCCGCACCGGGGGAACCGCTGCTGGTGCTCTGCTCCCGGCTCTCGGCCGAGAAGCGGCCCGAGCGGGCGATCGAGGCACTGGCCGCGCTGCGGGCCCGGCGGCTGCCGGCCGTCCTGGTGGTGGCCGGCACCGGGCCGCTGCGGGACCGGCTGGCGGCCCGGGCGGAGCGGCTGCGGCTGCCGGTACGCTTCCTCGGGCACCTGGGCCGACGGGAGTCGCTGGCCCGGCTGCTGGGCTGCGCGGACGTGGTGCTCGCGCCAGGGCCGGTGGAGACCTTCGGGCTCGCCGCGATGGAGGCGCTGGCCTGCGGGACGCCGGTGGCCGTCAGCCGCTCCTCCGCCCTACCCGGGCTGATCGGACTGGCCGGGGTGGCCGCCGCCGACACCGGGGACGGATTCGCGGCGGCGGTACGGGAGTTGCTGGCGCGCCCGGAGCAGGCCCGGCGGGCCGGTGCCCGGGCGCAGGCCGAGCGGTTCGGCTGGCCGGCCGCGGTGGCGGCGTTCCTGGCGGCTCACGGCGTACGGAACTCCGGTGCGGTGGAGGAGAGTTGGGATGAGCGTGCTCAGCACCGGGCGTGACCGGTCGGCGGACGGCCGGTCGGCCACCGACGGACCGGTGCGGTTCGTCGCACTCGGGGACTCGTTGACGGAAGGGGTCGGGGACCCGGTCGGCGAGGGGTGGCGCGGCTGGGCCGCCGTCCTGGCCCGGTCGCTGGCACCTGCGGGCGGCGCCGTCGAGTTCACCAACCTGGCCTGCAGCGGCGCCCTGACAGTTGACTTGACGGAACGTCAACTCCCGGCCGCGGTGGAACTCGGACCACAGTTCGCGGCCGTGGTGGTCGGCGGCAACGACACCCTGCGGGCGGGCTTCGACATCCGGCGCACCACCCTGGAGTTGGACGCCACCATGGGCGAACTCTCCGGCCACGGCGCCGTCCTGCTGACCGCCTGCCTGCCCGATCCGGGCACCCTGCTCCGCCTGCCCGCCCCACTGGCCCGCCCGCTGGCGCGGCGGATGCAGGCCGTCAACACCGTGGTGCACGCCCTCACCGCCCGCCACCGGGCGGTGCACCTGCACATCGCCGACCTCCCCTGGTGCGCACAACGGCGCCTGCTCAGCGTCGACCGGCTGCACCCCAGCGCCGAGGGCCACCACCTGATCGCCCGCGGCTTCCACGAGCTGCTCGCCGCCGCCGGGCACCCGCTCGGCCCGCCGCCCACCATCGCACCGGCCGAGCCGCCGCCCGGCCGAGCCGCCGACCTGTGGTGGATGGCCACCCAGGGCACCCGCTGGGTGGCCGCCCGCAGCACCGACCTACTGCCCGGGCTGCTCGCGCTGGCGGCGGCGGAGGGCCTCGCCCGGCTGCGCGGGTCGACCGGGCGGCACGACGAGCAAATGGCGCGCGCCGCGGCGCAGGCGCTCGCGTCGCTGGGGTGAGGGGGCTTCGGCCCGCGGCTTGATCGGATGCGGTGTGCGGTGGGAACCATGAGGGCGGCCGGGGATGTCGTCGGGAGGGCACGGCCTTCGGGTCGGGCCTGACGGAGGGAGCAGCAATGGGGGCGTCACGCGGGGACGGGCGGGAGTTGCTGGCGGCGGCGGGGGTGCTGTTCCCGGACGAGCGGGGGCGGGTTCTGGTGGTGCGGCTGCCGTACGACCGGAAGCATCCGGTGGCGATCCCGGGCGGCGGGTGGGAGCCGCAGGACCGCTCGCCGCGGGAGACCGCGGTGCGCGAGGTGGAGGAGGAGCTGGGGTTCACGCCCCGGCTGGGCCCGCTGGCCTGCATCGACTGGACGCTCGATGACTTCCGGCCACCGATCGCCGCCTACCTGTACTGGGCGCAGCCACTCACCGCCGAGCAGGCGGCGGCGTTCCGGCCGGACGCGGCGGAGGTCGGCGGCTGGGCCTGGCTGACCCCGGAGCAGGCGGGCCACGCGCTGCCGCCCCGGCTGTCCCGGCGGGTCACGGCCTGTCTGCGGGCGCCGCGGTCGGCCGGCCCGCTGGAGCTGGAGGACAGCCGACCGGTGGGCCACACACTCGACCATCTGCCGGCGGTGGAACCGCCGCCCGCGTACACCGGGCCGGCCGGGGTGCCCGCGCTGGGCGGCGGGCCCGGTGGACAGGGCCCCGGACACTCCCCGGGCCCGGCTTCGGAGCCGCCGATGGACCGGGACACCTACATCGCCACCCGCCCGCGGATCCGGGCCAAGGCGCGGGCGCTGTTCACCGACGGCGCCGGGCGGGTGCTGCTGGTCCGGCTGCGGCCGTGGGACGGGCCGCGCGGCCGGGTGCCGTACTGGACCCTGCCGGGCGGCGGGATCGAGGCGGACCGGGAGCTGCCCCGGGCGGCCGTCCGGCGCGAGATCCGCGAGGAACTGGGCTGGGAGGTCGAGCCGGGGCGGCTGCTGGCGCTGGACTGGCAGCCCGGGGCGGCGGCCGATCCGGAGGCCGACCCGGCGACCGGGCGGGACACCGCCGTGCTGGTGTCCGTGTTCGACGGGGGCACGGTGACGGAGCGGATGCTCGGCTCGATCGCGCTCCAGCAGGAGGAGCTGGTGGAGTGTCGGCTCTGCGACCCGGCCGAGGCCCGGACGCTGCTGACCGGCCCGTCCTGGGCCCGGACGGCCGCCGCGCTGGCTGCCCGGGAGCGGGCGGGCGGGCCGGTCGAGCTGGTACGCGGGCTCGCCGTCGGGTAGGGCGTGTCGGTGCGGGGGGGGTGGCGCGGGGGGTGGCGCGGGGTTTGGCGCGGGGGCTGGTGCGGGGGTGGGTCCGGCGGGGCGGACAGGCTCCGGTCGGGTGGGCCACACTGGGGGCATGCAGAACGGGATCACGGAGGTGCTGACCGGCCGCCGGGTGGCGTCGGTCAGCGGCGGCGGCCGACTGGACCTCACCTTCGACGGGCCGGTGAGCGTCCGGGTGGAGCACGAGTTCCGCCTCGCGGCGCCGTCCTTCGCCGCCCCGGCGGAGGTGGCGCACTTCTTTCCGGCGCTGACCTTCCGGCCGACCGGCGCCCTGCTCGCGCTGGTCGGCCGGACCGTCGACCTGGCCGAGATCACGCCGGCCGGCGGCCTGGAGCTGGGTTTCGCGGAGGGCGGCGCGCTGTCCGTCCCGCCGCACGCGCAGCTCGCGCCGTGGAGCGTGGTGACCGCCGAGGGGGCGGTCTGCGCGGGGCTGCCGGGCGGCGAGGTCAGTTGGACGGTGCCCGGCGGGGCCTGAGCCGCCGGGCACCGTCCCGTCGTTCGGTCAGACCTCCAGGTCGGCCTCGATCCTGGTGAGCTGGTGGCGGGCCATCGCGAGGTTGGCCCGCGTCTTGTCCAGCGCCAGGTAGAGGAAGAGCCCCTTGCCGGTGCGGCCGGTGAGCGGCCGTATCAGGTGGTACTGGCTGCTCAGGGTGATGAGGATGTCCTCGATCCCGTCCTGGAGGCCGAGCATGTCCATGGTGCGCATCTTGGCGCGGACCACGTCGGTGTTCCCTGCGGCGGCCACGTTGAGGTCCAGCCCGCCGGGGCCGTCGAGGGTGGCGAGCGCCATGCCGCTGTTGTAGTCCACGAGGGCCGCGCCGATGGCGCCCTCGATGACGGTCATGGCCTGCTTGAGCGCGCCGGCTGCGTCGGTCATCTGGGTAACTCCCGTTCGGTGGTTGGGTGATGGGTGTTGCCGCGCGAGGTCTGGTCGGTCGGTCAGGCGGGGTCGCGCGGGTCCTTGGGCAGGAGGCTGTCGTTGAGCAGTCCGGCGATGCGCTGGGCCGAACGGCGGGCCTCCAGATGCAGCCGGCCGACGTTGACGTCCGGGTGGGCCAGCAGGGTCAGCACGCAGCTGCCGCCGGCCGCGTAGGTGGCGACGTAGCCGTGCTCGCCGCGCACCAGCGACTCACGGAAGTCGCCCTGGCCGGTGGTGTCGGCGAGCCGCTGGGCCAGCGACAGCGAGGCGGCGGTCATCGCGGCCAGGCCGGAGGGTTCCGCCCCGTGGGTGTCGTGTGCGACCAGCAGGCCGTCCACGCTGGCCACCAGGCCGCCCGCGAGGTGTGGGACGCGGTGCTTGACGGCGCGGAGTTCGGCGAGCAGCTCGGTCTCCAAGGCGATCAGTTGTCTCCTTCCGACACGCTGCTTGAGCGCCCGCCTCATGGCCGGGACGACGGGGTCGCGGGCGGAGAGTGGTTCAAAGTCGGGCCTCCAGAAGGGTTCGGACCCGGGTCAGCAGCGCGATGTCCGGGTCGGGGACGGCCAGCGGGTGGGCCGCTGCCGCGGCGGGCGGGCGATCGGAGCGGGCGGGGGCCGCGGGGCCGGGGGCTGTGCTCCCGGGCGCCCCAGGGCCGGTGCGGGTGGCGCCGGGGAGGGTGGCGCCGGGGACGCGGCGGTGCAGGCCGCCGGCCGGGCGGACGGGTGCCGGGCGGACGGGTGCCGGCGCCTCGGGTTCCGCGGCGGGCGGCGCGGCCGGTGGCTCGGCGGGCGGCGCGGTCCCCGGTGCGGCGTGCCGCGGAGCGTCGAGCAGTCCGGCGGCGGCCAGGCGGCGAATGTCCGCCGTCACGCCGAAGCCGGACCGGCCGAGCAGCCGGGCCAGGTCCGCCGGGGTTCTTCGGCCGTCGGCGTGGTCCAGGAGTTCGTGCCGACGGCGGCCCGCCGTACGGTGCGACGGCTGCGCGCTCGGCGCGGCCGGGCGGACCGGCGCGGTGTCGAGCTGCGGCCAGGGCCAGATCCGTTCCAGCAGTCGGCCTCGACGCCCGGCCTCGCGGCGCAGCCGCTCGGCGTCGACCGCGCGCACCGGCCCCAGCCAGTGCCGGGCCTCGGGTTCGAACCGCCAGAGCCCGCCGGTCCGGTCGGCGAGGACGAAGAACGCGGCGTCGAAGAGCGTGCTCAGGTGGCCGAGTTCGAGTTCGCCCCGGGTGAGCAGCCGCCGTTCGACCAGCGCCTCGGCGACCCGGGTGTGCGGGCCGTGGACGCGGAGCAGCTCCGCCCAGTCCTCGGGGGTGATCCGGCCGCAGCCGGTGAGCAGGTCGGCCAGGCCGGGCGCGCGCGGGGAGTCGGCGTGGGCCACCCGGCCGTCGACGAGGTACAGGCTGCCGAGCGGGCCGTGCAGGGCGCCGGTGGCGCGGCGGGCGGCGAGCAGGCCGAGTGCCTCGCCGGGAGTCTGCGGCGGAACGGAAGGAAGGACGGCGGCGGGCGCGGCGGTCATCCGGACCACCGCCCGGTGGTGCACGGGGGGCGGGGGCGGTCCGTCCGGTGCGCTGGCCGAAACCCGACGGCGGTCGCGGGCGTCCTGCTCACCCGAGCACCAGTTCCTCGGCGAGCGCCTGGAGTCGGTAGCGGGCGGCGGCGAGGTTGCCCTGTGCGCGGTCGAGCCAGAGGTGCAGGATCAGGCGGCTGTCGAAGACGGTGTCGATGAAGAAGATGAGGTGGTAGCTGCGGCCGGCGGTGACGATGACGTCCTGCAGCGGCGAGCGCCGGTCCTCCGCCCCGGTGAAGGTCTGGCTCTCAACGGCCGCCCGTACCAAGTCGGTTGTCTCGGCGGCCGAGGTCTCGTGGTCGCCGGTCGGGCACTCGCCGAGGCTGCCGAGCGCGAGTCCGCTGCCCCAGTCGACCAGGCTCGCGGAGCGCGCCCCGGCGATCGACATCGCTCCGGCGAGGCATTCGTCGATACCCGGCACACCGGCTCCTTCGCAGGGGTCTGGGCAGCCGGGCACAGCAAGGCACGGCCGGACCGCCACCAGCAGTGGCGGCTTCGACACGGAAGGCTACTGCCGGATTCCGTATGACGAACATTCCAATGGCATATTCACATCGGCAGCGACTGCTTCCAGCCAAGGTACGACGGAACGCCTGCCCCCGGCGACGGGCGAACCCGCTGGCCCGGCGACGCCATGGACCGGCGCCCATCGATCACCTGGCACGGGACCTTGGCCGATAACCGGCCGCACGGCAGGGTTTCACCCAAGGAAATGCGATAGGAGGACCGAAGACGCGAACCGCCGCCCGGGGCCCGAACACGACGAAGGGGCCCGTTCCGCTGGACGGAACGAGCCCCTTCGGGTAGAGCGCCAGGCCCGGATCGCACGGACTCTTCCTACTGAAAGTAGGACGTGCTCTGGTAGCACCGCTGACGCCTGGTCGAGAGAACATCTCCTCTCGACAAGAAGAACATTAGCAGGTCATCACACCTGCTCAGAAATCGGATGGGGGACGGGAGCGGACGACGGCCCGGCCGCGACGAGTGGTCAGGACAGCAGGGCCCGGTAGCCCGCGATCAGGGCGGTGAGGCCGAGTCCGAAGGCCTGGTCGGCGCGTTCGCGGCCGGCGGGGACGGCGTCGAGGGCGTCGGCCAGGCGCGGGGTGGCGTCGCGGTCGACGGCGTCGACCATGACGTCCGGGGCGACCAGGTCGAGGGCGGAGCCGAGGATGAAGCTCTCCCGGGCGGTGATCACACCCATCACGTCCCGGGCGGCGAAGCCCGCACCCTCCAGCGTGGCGACGGCGCGCTCGTACAGCTGGTGCATGAACGGTTCGGCGAGCGGGGCGGTGGCGAGCAGGCGGCCGATGCCGGGGTGTTCGGCGAAGGCGTCCCGGTAGGCGTGCGCCCAGGTGCGCAGCGCCGCGTCCCAGGACTGGTCCGGCCGGGCCCGCTCAGGCCTGGCCGACCGCCTCGGCGAGCAGCCGGTAGGAGTCGAGCAGCGCGGCGCGGTCGTAGGTGCTGGTGGTGATCAGGAACTCGTCCGCGCCGCTGCGCGCCACCAGGGCGGCGAGTTCGGCGACGGCCTCTTCCGGGGTGCCCGCGATGTGGCCCTTCAGCGACTGCTCGTACGCGGCGAGCTCGCGCGGGCTCATCGACCGGGCCCGGATCTCGGCGGCGGGGGCCAGCGGCGGGAACTCGCCGTGGGTGCGGGAGTACGCGCCGGACCAGGCCTCGGGGACGAGCAGGTCCCGCGCCCGGTCGGCGCTCTCCGCCACCGCGACCGTGCCCGAGACGACCACGTACGGCTCGGCGGCCTGCGCCGAGGGGCGGAACCGGGCGCGGTAGCGGTCGATCGCCGCGAGCATCCGTTCCTCGCCCCGGGCCGCGGCGATGACCAGTGGCAGTCCGGCGTCGGCGGCCAGGTCGGCGCCCGCGCCGGTGGCCAGCACGAAGGCCGGCACCCGCAGGCCCTCGGACGGCCGGGCGTGGACGCCGCGATGGGCTTGCTGCGAGCCGTCGAAGTAGCCGAGCAGTTCCGCCAGCTGGGCGCCGAAGTCGTCCGCGGCGTCCTTCTCCCGGCCCAGCGCCCGCCGGACGCCGTCGGTGAAGCCGACCGAGCGGCCGATCCCCATGTCGATCCGGCCGGGGAAGAGCGAGGCGAGCACCCCGAACTGCTCGGCCACCACGAGGGGCTGGTGGTTGGGCAGCATCACCCCGCCCGTGCCGACCCGGATCCGCGTGGTGGCCGCCGCCACCGCCGCGGCGAGCACGGTCGGCGCCGATCCCGCCACCCCGGGCACGCCGTGGTGCTCCGAGACCCAGAAGCGGTGGTACCCGAGCCGCTCGACCTCGCGGGCGAAGGCCACCGTGTCCCGCAGCGCCTGTGCCGGCTCCTCACCCCGTCTGGTCCGGGAGCGGTCGAGGACGGAGAGCCTGGTCGTGGGCGTCGCGCTGGTCACGTCGGTGGACAACACCCGCCGCCGAGGCGGGCATTCCCCCAGCCCGGGCCGGTCAGGGCGCCGCCCCGGGTATGCGGCCGCGCCGAGCACCCTCCGGCCGCCGGCCCCAGGGCTTGAACACGGACAGGACGACGTTGAGCAGGTAGAGCGCCAGCGCGACGGACGGGACGATCACCGTGTTGTAGCGGACGAAGCCGAGGTCCGCCGCCGTGATCGGCCCGGTCGGGTGCGCGGCCACCACCCGCACGGCGTCGTGCAGCCGGTCGGTGAGGGCGAGGACCGAGGCCGCCATCGCCGCGAGGGTCAGCCAGAACTTGGTGCTCACCCAGTAGTACCGGAACAGGCCCCAGGACGTGCCGAGCCCCAGCGCCACCCCGCTCAGGAAGGTGAGCAGGCTGAGCGGCAGGATCAGCGCGTCGCCGAGCATGCCCATCGCCCGGTAGGCCGTTCTCAGCCGGTCGGCGTCGTCGGTGGTCAGCGCCGTCACCGCCAGGGTGAGCAGGCACAGCATCAACGCCAACCAGCTCACCGAGACGGTGATGTGCAGGACGACCAGGCGCTTGCGCGCCGACGGCGACAACCGGCGGCCGGCCGCGCTCCGTCGGGCGGCGGGGCTCGGCGCCGTCGCCGCGCGGGTGGACGAGCGCACGGGTACCTCCTTCGAGTCGGGGCCACGAGGACGCGCCCAGACTGCCCCGGCCGACCGTCATCGGGCGTCTGCCGGCGGAAGTAACCTCGACTACTCCGAGGCGAGTACGCACCTTCGCACCCAAGGCATCGCAGGTCTCCCCCGGGCGTACCCGCCGCCCCGGCGAATCCTGCCCCCGGAGGCCCGGAATCACCGACCCCGGCCGGCCCATCTCCCCCGGCCGGCCCCTCTCCCCCGGCCGGCCCCTCTCCCCCGGCCGGTCCGTCACCACCGGCCGGTCCGTGACGGCCGGCCCGTCACCACCCGCCGGCCGTCACGGCCGGTCAGTCCGTGACCGCGAAATCCCGCGCCGCGCCCAGGCGCTGCAGCGAGTCCCGCCCCGGGATGCCGTCCGCGGCAGCGCCGGCGTACCCGCAGCGGCGCTGCCAGCCCGCGTAGGCGGTGATCGTCAGGCTGCCGAACGAGCCGTCCACCCACCGCTGTTCGAGCAGCCCCTCGTCCGCCAGCGCCTGCTCGACGATCGCCACCTCGGCACCGTACGTCCGGTGCCCCTGCTCGGCCCCCGGGTCGCTCCGGGCGGCCGCCACGACGTGCGCCAGCGACACCGACCGGGGCCCGGGCAGGTAGCCGAGCAGCCGCCGCAGCGAGTCCTCGCCCGGCACGCCGTCCGCCGCCTGGCCGGAGTAGCCCAGACTCCGCTGGTAGTCCGCGTAGTTCTCGGTGTCCGCGTCGGTCCAGGTCGGCCCGGGGCCGGACCGGTAGTGGGCGCCGAAGCCCTGTGCGACGAGCGCCCGGCCGACCGCGGTGACCTGGTAGCCCTGGGCTCCGTAGCCGTACGGGAGGCCGTTGATGCTCGTCTGGTACCGGGCCGGGGTCGACCCCTGCGGGGGCGCCGGAGGCTGCTGCGAGGGCGGGGTGGTCGGGGCGCCCGGCCCGGCCGTGAAGTCGGGCCAGGAGCCGGGGTCGGTGTGGTCGTTGAACGGGACGTGGGCGTGCGCGAACCAGCCGCCGCAGGTCTCCCAGACCTGCTCGTCGCGGTGGGAGGAGAAGTCGACGGGCCGGCCCATCGGCCACACGTCCGGCACGCCCCAGGAGGCGATCCAGGCGTGGATCCGGTCCCAGCCCGCGCAGGGGGTGTCGGTCAACCGCGGGTAGACGGTGCCCTGGTGGCGGCAGTACGGGAAGAACACCGCCTCGATCTGGATGACCACCCGGCCGGCCCGGTTGGTGCGGGTCGGGCTCGCCGTCGGGCTGAGCAGGCTCTTCGAGCGGGAGTCGGCCGGGAACAGCTGCGCCGTGCGGCCGCTGAACGGGTCCCAGACCAGGTGCGGCGCGTCGCCGGCGCCGCTGCCGGTGAAGTAGCCGACCAGGTCCTCGTACGGGCACCAGTCCTGCGGCGCGGCGGCGGTGGCGTTGCGGTCCCAGGTGATGTGGGCGATGGCCTTCGGCGGGTACTGCTGGTCGGTCGGCGCGTGGTCGCCGAGGTCGTGGATCTCGGCACCGGGCAGCCACAGGTCAGGCATGCGCTCTCCTCCGGACGGCGTACGGACGTCATTGCGGGTATCGGCAGGTCCGGCCTCCGGTTTGACCCGAACGGCGCAATACGCGGCAATGAACCACCCACACTCGCACGGCCGTTCGGATCAGTGATGGGTATTCGTCCTCGCGTACGAAACGGGCGCCCGCTCCGCGCGCCGCCGGACCCGTGCTCCGCCGTGCCCCGAAGGAAGCCCGAGAGGCTCCGGAAAGCCGTCGGGCGGGGGCGCATTCCATCCCGCCGAAGCCGCCCTGTCAATCGTTGACTTCGGAACTGGTCTAGTCCACGGTGGTGCACTCAAAGCACTCATACCGTCATCACCACAGCGATTCTGACGTCCCGACGGAGATTCCACCGCCATGCAAAGAGTCTGCCTCGCCCTGCCCACCATGCGACCCTGCCCCGACACCATCGCGGAACTCGCCGAGGAGGCGGCCTACGCCGTCGCGAACTTCGACGTCGAGGTGCACCTCCTCATCCTCGACACCACCGACGCCGTCGAGTTCGCGCAGAACGCGGGCACCGTGGCCGCGCTGGAGCCCACCCCCGGCGTGGTCGTCCACCACCTCAGCGGGGCGCGGCAGCGGGAGTTCCTGCGCCGGGTGACCGAGCGCTCCGGCGCCGCCGACCCCGAACTGCTGCTCGACATGATGCTCCCGCGGGCCGTCGCGTACGGTTCCTGCGTCAACCGGCTCTTCCTGGGCGCGGCCGCCCTGGGCTGCACCTCGGCGCACCTGCGCAACGACGACGCCGACTTCCAGGTCGTCGACGGGCAGAAGATCTTCCCGATCCACCACGAGCTGCTCTCGATCGGCCGACCGGCCGGCGAGGCGGTGGCCGGCGTGTCCCGCTCCGAGCTCGACCCGGCCGACGCGGACAAGCCGGTGATGCTGGTCAGCGGCTCCTTCATCGGCGAACTCAACGTGGACATCGGCGAGATCCACGAGCTGGACCCGGCCGTCTACCGCGACCTGGTCCGCCTGTGGACCCCGCCGGTCTGGTCGGAGGAGGACCGGGACGCGATGGTGGACGTCTCCTTCAAGGGCACCGGCACCGAGCCGTTCAGCACCGACGAATCCGTCCTCGGCGTGCCCGACATCTGGGACGTCTACATGTGCAACATCGCCCTGGACCACCGGGCCTACGAGGTGCTGCCGCTGCTGCCCTCGATCGAGACCATCGGCTGCGACTACGCCCTGCTGCACGCCATGGTCCACTCCCGGCTGCCCGGCGTCGTCCACAACCGCCACATCGTCAACTACTACACGCCCGAGCGCCGCACCGGCGCCGGCTTCATCTCCTACCAGCTGCGGTTCGTCAAGTTCCTGCTCTCGATGCTGTACCTGTACCCGGTCTACGGCGGGATGATCGACCTCGGCCGCGGACTGCTGGACGAGCGGCACGGGCTGAAGGTCGAGCCGATCCTCGACCTGGTGCGGGGCAGCGTCGACTGGGACCGGGCCGGGAACGAGCACTGCCTGGACGTCGTGGACCGCTCCTACCGCAAGCTGGGCGGCAAGTACGCCGAGCTCGCGGACGTGGTGGCCGGGAAGCGGCAGCAGCTCCTGGACGAGGCGCAGGAGGACGCCGAGCGCTGGGCGGTGCTGATGGAGGCCTGGGCGGCGCTGGTGGCCGCCTCCCGCGCGGAGGGGCTCGGCGCCGCTTCGGAGGTTCCGGCCGGGTGAGCGAGGACCTCCGGATCCGGCTCCTGGCCGACGGCGACTGGGACGCCGTGGTCGCGCTGGAGCACGACGCCTACGCGGCCGACGGCCTGTCGGAGGGCCGGGAGGCGCTGCAGTCCCGCGCCCTCGCCTCGCCGCGGACCTGCTTCGTGCTGGAGCAGGGCGGCACGGTCCGCGGCTACCTGCTGAGCCTGCCGTACCCGCCGCTGCGCTGCCCGGACCTCGACCGGCCGGAGGAGGCGGTGTTCGCGTCGGACAACCTGCACGTGCACGACCTGGTGATCGCCGAGGACCTGCGCGGCCGGGACGTCGCGCTGGGGTTCATCCGGCACTTCCGGGAGCGGGCGGAGGAGCTGGGCTACGAGCGGATCTCGATGGTCGCGGTGCGCGGGGCGGACATCCTGCTGCGGCTGCTCGGCTACCGGGCGCACCGGGACGTGGCGGTCCCCTCGTGCTACGGGCGGCGCGCGGTCTACATGTCGATGCCGGTGCGCTGACCTGCGGGGACACCTGGACGAATGATCTCTCCTTCGGCCTGGTCCGGACGGCGAAGATCACCCCACCGGGTGAAGCCGGTGGTGGCTGCGCCCCGCGCGCAGCCCCCACCGGCAGCTGTCCGTACGCGGACGCCTGCGGGCGCTGCGACCAGTGCGTCTCCGGCTGGGCGGCGTGCCGTCAGGCCAGGGCGGCCGCCAGCAGCGCCGCGGTGTCGGCGACCAGCTTCTCGTCGGCCGGTGCGGCGGCGTCGCGCTTGGTGGCCAGGACCGCCAGCACGATCGGTCCGCGCCCGGGCGGCCAGGTGATGCCCACGTCGTTGGTGGTGCCGTAGCCGCCGGTGCCGGTCTTGTCCGCGACGGTCCAGCCCTCGGGCAGCCCCGCGCGGAAGCGCCGGCCGCTGGTCGTGTTGCCCAGCAGCCACCCGGTCAACCGCTCCCGGCCCTGCGGATCGAGGGCGTCCCCGAGGGCGAGCCGGGCGTACGTCCGGCCGAGGGCGCGCGGGCTCGACGTGTCGGTCACCCGCCCCGGTTCCGCCGAGTTGAGGGCCGGCTCCCAGCGGTCGAGCCGGGTCACCCCGTCGCCGATGGAGCGGCAGAAGCGGGTCACCGCGCCGGGGCCGCCGAGCTCGGCCAGCAGCAGGTTCGCGGCGGTGTTGTCGCTGTACTCGATCGCGGCGGCGCACAGGTCCGCGACCGCCATGCCGCCGGCCAGGTTGTCCGGCAGGCCGGTGATCGGCGCGTAGCCGGACTTCTCGACGTCCTGCTCCGTGTACCGGATCCGCCGGGCGAGGAACTCGCCGTCATGGTCCAGGTCCCGCAGCACCGCCGAGACGGCGATCGTCTTGAAGGTCGAGCACATCGGGAACAGTTCGTCCGCCCGGTACAGCACGGTCCGGCCGGTACCGGTGTCCCGCGCGAAGACCCCCAGTCGCGCGGAGTGCTCCTGTTCGAGCGCACGCAGCCGACCGGCGATCTCCTCGCCGGACACGCCCTGGGCGGAGGCCGTTCCGCCGGTGGGCAGCACGGCGGCGAGGGCCGTCGCGGCGACCCCGGAGAGAACCCCGCGCCGACTCGGACGTACCTTCATGACCATCATCCTCCACTCGTGCCGGAACTCGACCGTGACGGAGGTTCAGGGCACCCGGAACCGTTCGTCCCCTGTCTGGACGCGGCCGCGCCCGAATCCGTTCCCCATCATCGGCCGCACCAGCCCACGCCCGTCCGGGCCCGGTTGCGGTTCCGTCTCCGTTCCGTCCGACGGGGGTGCGAACCGCCGTCCGGTCCGCGATCGTGGGGGGCGACGGCTCGTGGGGCGGGGGGAGTTTCCATGGGGGACGGCCAGGAGTTGGTACCAGGCGTGGTCGGCGTGCTGATCCGGGCGGCCGAGGGCGTAGCCGGCGGCCCGGGGCGGGGGCCGGCGGACCTGGTGCGGGCGCGGCTGCGGGCGACGGCGGACGGCGCCCGCGCCGTGGACGCGATCGAGGCCGATCCCGGGGACGCCCGGGCCCGGGCCGGACTGACCGACGCCGTCGGCGAACTGCTCGCCGCGGACCCGGCGTTCGCGCGGTACCTGGCCACCACCGAGCTCGGCCGACCCGCCGACCCGCCGACCGTCCACCTGCGGGTGGATCCGGCGGTCACCGGCGCCCGGGCCCGGGCCGCCCGGCGTGGCGCGGCCCCCCTCGTCGTCACGCTGGCGCTGGTCGTCGCCGCCGCCCTGGTCGCCGTCGGGATCAACCTCGGGTCGCGCCCGCTCCTGCGGCCGGGCGGGCCCGACCTGGCGCACGCCGCACGGACGCTGCGCGACCCCGCCCAGGTGCAGCACGTGCTGCCCGATCCGCGGGCCCTGCCGGGCGGGTGGCAGGTGGAGAGCGGCCCGCGGTCGGGGTCGGGCCCCGGCACCGACGCGCCGTGCCTGCTCCCGGACGCCTGCGACCAGCAACTCGCCTACGCCACGGAGACGATCCACGACCCGACCGGCCACAGCGCACAGTTCACCGTGATCGCCTTCGCCTCCCCCGAGGCCGCCGGCCGGGCCTTCGACGCGCTGCTCGCCCGCACCGGGGGCGACGACCCGTCCGCACCGGTCCCGCTCCCCCCGGTCGGCGACCAGCGCGCCGCCCGGACGCACGGCACGGACTCGGCGGAGGCGCTGGTGCGGGGCGGCACGACGCTGCTCCACCTCCGCGCCGCCGGTCCGGGCACCGCCACCGCCATGCCGGTGCTGGCCCTGTTCACCCGCCTGCTGGCCGAACGCGCCCAGCAGGCCCAGGACGGCCGGGAGCCGGACGCCGCCGCCCAGGGCGCCGCCTGACCCCGGTCGGCATGATCGTCGTGGAAACCGCAGGACCACCGGGCGCCGTCGGCATCAGGATGACCGCGGTCGCTGCAGCCCCTGGAGAAGCAGTCCGATCAAGCGGCGGGGGTCGTAGCGGGGGTCGCCGTCACGTCCGATGCAGAGATTGCCGATGCCGCGCATCAGTTCGTAGGCCTGCGTGCCGGGCCTGACTTCGCCGGCGTCGACCGCGGCGTCGAGCAACTGCGTGCAGACGGGCACCAGGCGGTCGAGGAAGTAGGTGTGCAGCGCCTCGAAGCCGCTGTCCGCTTGCAGCGCGTTGGCGAGTCCGTGTTTGGTGACCAGGAAGTCGACGAAGAGGTCGACCCACTGACGGAGTGCCGCGAGCGGGGAGGCGGAGGCGGCCAGCAGGGCCGGTCCGGCCTCGGCGCAGGCCTCGACCTGGTGGCGGTAGACGGCGACGACGAGGTCCGCCCGGGTCGGGAAGTTGCGGTAGATGGTGCCCACTCCGACACCCGCCCTGGCCGCGATCTGACGGATCGGCGCGTCGACGCCGGAGGTGACGAACACCTCGGCGGCGGCGGCAAGCAGCGTCTGCTGGTTCCGTAGCGCGTCGGCCCGCTTGCTTCGGGCCGGCGCGTCCCCAGGCCGGCCTGCAGTGGACACCATGCTCTCCCTCCGGACGATGTTGACTAAGCGGAACGGCGTTCCGTATCGTTAGCGGAACAAGGTTCCGCTTCGAGCTTAGTCGAGGCGGACCCCTCCCGTCCGCCTTGCCGCCGGATGAGACCGGCGGCAGGGCCCTGGAAAGGGAACACCATGAGTGAATCGACGTCCGCAGCCGACACCGTCGGCGCGCCCGCTCCCGTCCTCTCGGTCAGCCCGGTGGTGGTGCCGGCTCCCGGCCGAGCCGTGGACCTGCACGTGCGGATCTCCGCCCCCGTGACCGGGAGCGACCTGCCGGTCATCCTCCTCTCGCACGGCCAAGGCCCCTCCAACAACCTCTCCTCACTGAACGGCTACGCCCCCCTCGCCGACTACTGGGCGGCACACGGCTTCGTCGTCATCCAACCCACCCATCTGAGCTCAAGGACGCTGAGCCTGGATCCCGACCACCCCGAGGCGCCGCTGTACTGGCGCTCGCGGGCCGAGGACATGAAGCGCATCCTCGACCGGCTCGACGCGATCGAGGCCGCCGTCCCGCAGCTTTCCGGGCGCCTGGACCACAACAGGATCGCCGTGGCCGGGCACTCGATGGGCGGACACACCGCGAGCCTGCTCCTGGGCGCACGGCTGACCGACCCCCGCACCGGCACCCAGGTGGACCTGGCCGACTCCCGGATCACAGCGGGCGTCCTGCTCGCCGCGCCCGGCAGCGGCGGCGACGCACTGACCACGTCCGTCGCCGAGAACCACCCCTTCCTCCTGACCACGGACTTCTCCCGGATGACGACACCCACGCTCGTGGTCGCCGGCGACCAGGACTCCTCGGCCCACCTGACGGTTCGGGGCCCGGACTGGCACGCCGACCCGTACGTCCTCTCGCCGGGCCCCAAGTCCCTGCTCACCCTGTTCGACGCGGAGCACGGGCTCGGCGGGATCTCCGGCTACGACGCCGCCGAAACCACGGACGAGAACCCCCGGCGAGTCGCCGCGGTCCAGCGGTTGACCTGGGCCTACCTCCGTACCGAGCTCCACCCCGGGGACCCCGCCTGGCAGGCGGCGCGCCAGACGCTGGCGTCCGAGCCCAACCCGATCGGAAGGATCGAATCCAAGTAGGCCCACCAGGCGGTGCGGAGGCATGCGGGGGAAGGGGCGAGTGACACGTCCGGAGCGCCCCTGGGTTCCGACCTCGCTCCGCACCGCCAGGGCAGGCCCGACACCCCAGCGGTGACGTGCCATCGCGCTTCCCCCGTCGCCATGGCGGAAGCACGGTCATGCCGGACCGCACCCTGGGCCGCACCGGTGCGCAGGTCAGCCTCCTCGCGCTCGGCGCGAGGAACGTCGGCAGGGTCGGGCGCACCGCTCAGGACGAGGCAACCGCCATCGTCGACGCGGCGAGGCCGGAGTCGTGCCGTGGGGCGCCCGCACGACGCCCGCTCCCCCGAATGCATGTATCGCTCTCTTGACTGGCGTCACCGGGGCGCCATACTGGCCTCACTCCCCGCTCGCACGATGAGGTGCCCGCCCATGGAGCTATCCCCCTCCGCGCACGTGGACACGTTCTGTCGAGACCATCTCCCGCCCTTCGACCAGTGGCCCGAACTCCTCTTCGACATACCGGAGTTGTCCTATCCGGACCGGCTGAACTGCGCCCAGGCGCTGCTCGACGCGACGATCGCCCGGCTCGGGCCCGACCGCCGCTGCCTGCTCACCCCGACCGGCCGGTGGACCTACGGCGAACTGCGCGACCGCGCCGACCGGGTGGCCCGGCTGCTGACCGAGGACCTCGGCCTGGCCACCGGCAACCGGGTGCTGCTGCGCGGCCCGAACACCCCCTGGCTGGTGGCCTGCTGGCTCGGCGTGCTGAAGGCGGGCGGGGTGGTCGTCAGCACCATGCCGCTGCTGCGGGCCGCCGAACTGACCGCCCTGCACCGGATCGCCCGGCCGGTCGTCGCCCTGTGTGACCACCGCTACCTGGACGACCTCGCCCGCGCCGAGACGCCCGGCCTGCGGACCCTCGCCTTCGGCGGGCCCGGCCCGCAGGACCTGACCGCCCGCTGCGCCGCCAAGAACGGCGACTTCACCGCCGTCCCGACCGCCGCCGACGACGTCGCGCTGATCGCCTTCACCTCCGGGACGACCGGCCGTCCCAAGGCCACCCTGCACTTCCACCGCGACGTGCTCGCCAACGCCGACACCTTCTCCCGCCACCTCCTGCGGCCGACCCCCGACGACCTGTTCGCCGGCACCCCGCCGCTCGCCTTCACCTTCGGGCTCGGCGGCCTGGTGGTCTTCCCGCTGCGCGCCGGCGCCGCCAGCCTGCTGCTGGAGCAGGCCACCCCCGAACAGCTCGCCGAGCAGGTCCACCGGCACCGGGTCAGCGTGCTGTTCACCGCGCCGACCGCCTACCGGGCGATCCTGTCCGCCGGGCTCGCCGACCGCCTGTCCGGCGTACGGCGCTGCGTCTCGGCCGGCGAGCACCTGCCCGCCGCCCTCTGGCAGGCCTTCCGCGCGGCCACCGGACAACGGCTGATCGACGGCCTCGGCGCCACCGAGCTGCTGCACGTGTTCATCTCCGCCGCCGACGACGACATCCGCCCCGGCTCGACCGGGCGCCCCGTCCCCGGCTACCGGGCCGCCGTCCTCGACCGGCACGGCCGGCCGGTGCCGGACGGCGTACCCGGGCTGCTCGCCGTCAAGGGTCCGACCGGCTGCCGCTACCTGGACGACGAGCACCAGCACGACTACGTGCGCAACGGCTGGAACCTCACCGGCGACACCTACGTCCGCGACCAGGACGGCTACTACTGGTACCAGGCGCGCAACGACGACATGATCGTCTCGGCCGGCTACAACATCGCCGGTCCCGAGGTCGAGCAGGCCCTCGCCGCCCACCCCGACGTCGCCGACTGCGCGGTGGTCGGGGCGCCGGACGAGCGGCGCGGCGCGGTGGTCAAGGCCTACGTGGTGCTGCGCGAGGGCGTACCCGCCGGACCGGAGAAGGCGGCGGAGCTCCAGGAGCACGTCAAACGGACCATCGCCCCGTACAAGTACCCGCGCGCGGTCGAGTTCGTCACCGTTCTGCCGCGCACCGCCACCGGCAAGCTGCACCGCGCCGAGCTGCGCCGACGGGCCGCGACCGCCCCGGCCAGCGTGGCGGTCGAGCGCCGGGTCGAGTGGTCCGACACCGACGCGGCCGGGCACTACCACTTCTCGGCCGTGCAGCGCTGGGCCGAGGCCGCCGAGGCGGCGCTGCTGCGACGGCTGGGCCTGGCGGAGCTGTTCGGGCGGATCCCCCGGGTGCACTTCGAGGCCGACTACCGCGAGCGGCTCTGGTTCGGGGACGTGGTCCGCACCGAGCTGCGGGTGGTCCGGGTCGGCGGGTCCTCGCTGCACTACGCCTTCGAGGTGCACGGCCCGCAGGGCCTGGCCGCGTCCGGCCGGATGTCGGTGGTGCACGCCGCGCCGCACGCCAAGGGCGCCGAGCCCTGGCCGGCTCCGGTGCGCCGGGCACTGGCCGAGGCCGGCCCGCAGCAGGCGGAGGTGATCCGGTGACCGCCGGGGCCGGGGCTCGTGCGGCGGCCGCAGCCGCCGAAGGCGCTCCAGGGCCCGTCACCGCCCGCCGCATCGCGGTGATCGGCGCCGGGCCGGGCGGGCTCTACTTCGCCGCGCTGGCCAAGCAGTTGGCGCCGCACCGGGAGATCACCGTGTTCGAACGCGATGGCCGGGAGGACGCGTTCGGCTTCGGCGTGGTGTTCTCCGACGAGACGCTGGACGGCATCGCCCAGGCCGACCCGGAGGTCTTCGCCGCGATCAGCGCCGAGTTCGCCCGCTGGAGCGACATCGACGTGCGCTACGCGGGCCGGGTCCGCACCTGTGGCGGGCACGGCTTCGCGGCGCTCGACCGCAACCGGCTGCGCGCCATCCTGCAACAGCGGTGCGAACGCCTCGCGGTGGACGTGCGCTACCGCACGGCCGCCCCGCCGGTCGACCGCCTCGCCGCCGACTACGACCTGGTGGTCGCCGCCGACGGCATCCACTCGGCCACCCGGGCGGCATACGCCGACACCTTCCGGCCCGACCTGGACGAGCGGCACTGCCGCTACATCTGGCTCGCCACCGACAAGGTCTTCGAGGCCTTCACCTTCATCGTCGAGCGGTTCGACTTCGGCGCCCTCCAGGTGCACGCCTACCCGTACAGCGCGACGCGCTCGACCTTCATCGTGGAGATCGCCGAGGCCGCCTGGCGCCGGGCCGGCTTCGACGCCCTCGCGGCGACGGAGCCGGCGCGCGGCGAGAGCGACGAGGCGAGCGTGCGGCGCTGCGCGGAGCTACTCGCCGGACACCTGGACGGCCACCGGCTGATCCCCAACGCCTCCCGCTGGATCCGCTTCACCACCGTACGCAACGCGCGCTGGCGCCACCGGAACGTGGTGCTGCTCGGCGACGCGGCGCACTCCGCACACTTCTCGATCGGCTCGGGCACCAAACTCGCCCTGGAGGACGCCCTCGCGCTCGCCGCGAGCCTGCGGGAACAACCCTCGGTGGACGAGGCGTTGGCCGCCTACGAGGCCGAGCGGCGGCCGGTGGTGGAGTCCACCCAGCGGGCCGCGCAGGCGAGCCTGGAGTGGTTCGAGACGCTGGAGCGGCGCACCGGGCAGGACGCCGACCGGTTCGCGTTCAACCTGCTCACCCGCAGCCGCCGGGTCACCTACGGCAGTCTGCGGGCCCGCGATCCCGCCTTCGTCGACGCGGTGGACGCCGCCGCCGGCGGCCCGCCCGGCGTACCGCCGATGTTCCGGCCGCTGAAGCTGGGCACGCTGGAGCTGGCCAACCGCATCGTCGTGCCCCCGCTCGCCACCTTCACCTCCGCCGACACCCTGCCCAGCGGCTTCGACCGGGCCCAGCTGACCGCGCACGCGCTCGGCGGTGCCGGACTGATCCTCGCCGGCATGACCGCCGTCAGCCCCGAAGGCCGGGCCACCGACCGCTGCCCGGGGCTGTGGAGCGACCACCAGGAGTCGGCCTGGCGCGAACTCGTCGACACCGTACGCGCGGTGAGCCCCACCCCGCTCGGTCTCCAGCTGACCCACGCCGGCCGCCGGGGCGCCACCGCCGCCCCCGGCCCGGACGGGATCGGGCGCCCGCTCGCCGACGGCTGGCCGCTGCTCGCCGCCTCACCGCTCCCCTGGGATCCCGGCAGCCCTCCCCCGCACGCCGCCAGCGCCGCCCACCTGGCTGCCGTGGTGGACGACTTCGCCGCTGCGGCGGAGCGCGCGGCGCGGGCCGGCTTCGACGCGCTGGAGCTGCAGTTCGGCCACGGGCACCTCGTCTCCGGTTTCCTCTCACCGCTGACCAACCACCGCACCGACCGCTACGGCGGCCCGCTCGCCCACCGGCTGCGCCTGCCGCTGGAGGTGCTGGCGGCGGTCCGCGCCGCCTGGCCGGCCGGGCGGCCGCTGCTGGTGCGGATCTCGGCCTGCGACTGGGCGCCCGGCGGAACCACCGAGCCGGAGGCCGTCGCGATCTGCCGTGCGCTGGCCGACGGCGGGGCGGACGCGGTGGACGTCTCCACCGGCGAGGTGGTCGCCCACCAGCGGCCGCCGTACGGCCGCGGCTACCAGACGCCGTTCGCCGAACTGATCCGTGGTGCCACCGGCCTGCCGACCGTCGCGGTCGGCGCGATCTCCGGGCACGACGACGCCAACTCCGTCCTGCTGGCCGAGCGGGCCGACCTGGTCGCGGTCGGGCGGGCCCAGCTGTACGACCCGCTCTGGACGCTGCACGCCGCCGCCGAGCAGGGCTACACCGGGCCGGGCGCGCGCTGGCCCGGACCCTGGTCGGCGGGAAGCCGCAGACCGCCGGGCCCGAACGCCGACCGGGTCGCCCCGCGCCTGCACCTGCGGCGCGAGCCGCCCGCGCCGGTGCACCGCCGCTGGCCGCCGCCCCCGCCCGGACCACGCTGAGCAGCCGAGGAGAACCCATGCCGGATCTGCCCCGCTTCACCGCCGCGGCCGTGCAGGCCGCCCCCGTCTACCTGGACCCGGCCGCCACCGTGGACAAGGCCGTGGCCCTGATCCACGAGGCAGCCGGCCACGGCGCCACCCTGGTGGTCTTCCCCGAGGTCTTCGTCCCCGGCTACCCGTACTGGAACTGGACGATGACCCCGGTCCAGGGCTCCCCCTGGTACGAACGCCTCTACCGCGCCGCCGTGGACGTCCCCGGCCCGTACGTGGACACCCTGCGCGCCGCCGCCCGGCAGGCCGGCGTGGTGCTGGTGATCGGCGTCAACGAGCGCGGGCGGCACAGCCTCGGGGTGCTCTACAACACCCTGCTGATCATCGGCGATGACGGCGAACTGCTCGGCGTTCACCGCAAGTTGGTGCCGACCTGGGCCGAGAAGCTGACCTGGACGCCCGGCGACGGCAGCTCCCTGCGGGTCCACCGCACGGCCGTCGGCCCGCTCGGCGCGCTGGCCTGCGGCGAGAACACCAACACCCTGGCCCGTTTCACCCTGCTGGCCCAGGGCGAACTCGTCCACGCCGCGAGCTACATCGCCCTGCCGGTGGCCCCCGAGGACTACGACATGGCGGAGGCGATCGCGCTGCGCGCCGCCGCGCACTGCTTCGAGGGCAAGCTGTACACCGTGGTCTCCTGCTCCACGATCTCGCCCGAGATGGTGGACCTGATCGCCGGCGAGGACCAGCAGGTCCGTAAGCAACTCGCCCGCCCGCGCAGCGCGTTGTCCGGCATCTTCGGCCCCGACGGACGCCCGGTGGGCGAACCGCTGGTGGACGAGGAGGGCATCGTCTACGCCGAGATCGACCTCGGCCGGTGCATCCAGCCCAAGCAGATGCACGACATCGTGGGCCACTACAACCGCTTCGACGTCTTCCGGCTGCACGTGGACAACCGTCCGCTGCGGCCGCTGGTACTGGAGGAGGAGGCATGACCAGCCACCACGGCATGACCGGCCACGAGGGCACGGCCGGTCACGAAGGAACGGCCGACCACGACGACCGGATCGGCCGCGCCAGGGTCGGCGACAGCCCCGAACTCACCGCCTACTACGAGGAACTGGCCGAGCACGAGGCCGGCGCGCTGTGGACGGTGGCGAACGAGATCGAGCCCTGGTACCCGCAGCCGAGGTCGGTACCGGTGCTCTGGCGCTACGCGGACCTGCGCCCGCTGGTCCGCAAGGCACTGCCGCTGGTCAAGGCCGACGACGCCGGCCGCCGGGTGGTCATGCTGGTCAACCCCGGACGCCGCGAACTGAGCGCCGCCGTCGGCCTGTTGTACACCGGCCTGCAGATCATGGGCCCCGGCGAGGCGATGACCGCGCACCGCCACCAGGCCGCCGCCCTGCGCTTCGTCCACGAGGGCACCGGAGCCTGGACGATCGTGAACGGCCAGAAGCTCAAGGTCGGCCCGCGCGACTTCGCCATCACGCCCAACAACTCCTGGCACGAGCACGGCAACGAGTCCGACGACGCCCCGGTGATCTGGCAGGACGGCCTGGACATCCCGCTGGTCAACATGCTCGACGCGAACTTCTACGAGGTGCACCCGGAGCTGTACCAGCGACCCGGCCCGGTGGTGAACTCCTCGCTGCTGAGCTACGGCGGCAACCTGCTCCCGTACGGCGTCGAGACCTGGACCAGGCCCTACTCCCCGCTGCTCGGCTGGCCCTGGGAGCCGAGCTACCACGCACTGTGCCAACTCGCCCGTGCCACCGAGGGATCGCCGTACGACGGCGTGATCATGCAGTACACCAACCCGGTCACCGGCGGCCCGGTGATGCCCACCATGGCCGCCCACCTGCAGCTGCTGCGCCCCGGCCAGGCCACCCGCGCCCACCGCCACACCGGCTCGGTGGTCTACACGGCGGCCAAGGGGCGCGGTGTCTCGGTGATCGCCGGGCAGCGCTTCGCGTGGCGGCAGGGGGACGTCTTCGTCGTCCCGTCCTGGGCCTGGCACGAGCACGCGAACCTCGACCCCGGCGAGGACGCCTGCCTGTTCTCGTTCAACGACTTCCCGGTGATGCACGCGCTCGGCCTCTACCGCGAGGAGGCCCACCCGGACCCCGACGGGCACCAGTCCGTCACCGCCCGGTAACCCACCGACCCGCCACCGCCCGGTGGCCAATCCCCGGACCGTCACCAAGGAGCCCCGACCATGCACCTGTTGACCTACTGCGCGGACGGAGACGAGACCCCGCGTCTCGGCGCCCGGCTCGGCGACCGGGTCGCCGATCTGACCGCCCTCGCCACCGCCGCCGGCGCCCGACTGCCCGACGGCCTGCTGGAGTTCATCCGGGCCGGCGAGCCGGCGACGGCCACCGCCCGCGCGCTGCTCACGGCCACGCCGACGGACCACCCGGCTCTGCACCCGCTCACCGAGGTCTCGCTGCGCGCACCCCTGCGGCCCGGCAAGATCGTCGGCGTCGGCCTCAACTACGTGGAGCACGTCTCCGAATCGCACCGCACCCTGGACACCGACCGCGAACTGCCCGACCGACCGGTGCTGTTCAGCAAGCCCGCCACCGCCGTCACCGGCTCGGGCCAGCCCATCCGGCACAACGCCGACCTGACCAAACAGCTCGACTGGGAGTGCGAACTCGCCGTGGTGATCGGCGAACCGGCCTTCCGGGTGGCCGAGGAGGACGCCTGGCGGCACGTGTTCGGCTACAGCATCGTCAACGACGTCAGCGCCCGCGACCAACGCCGCTCCGGGCAGTGGTTCTTCTCCAAGGGCCAGGACAGCTACGCGCCGTTCGGCCCGGTCGTGGTCACCGCCGACGAGATCCCCGACCCGCAGGGACTCGACCTCTCGCTCCGGGTCAACGGCGAGCTGCGGCAGGACTCCAACACCCGCCACATGCTGTTCGGCATCGCCCGTCTGATCGCCGACATCTCCTCCGGCGTCACGCTCGAAGCGGGCGACGTGATCGCCACCGGCTCCCCGTCCGGCGTCGGTGCCGGCATGGTGCCGCCGCAGTTCCTGCAACCCGGCGACCTGGTCGAGGCCACCATCGAGCGGATCGGCACCCTGGCCAACCCGGTGGTCGACGCCCGCTGAGCCGAGCCCCCGCACGGAGCCCCGGAAACCCGGAAAGGAGCCCCACGCCCCCATGACCACCTACCGGATCGGCCAGATCGTCCCCAGCTCCAACGTCACCATGGAGACCGAAGTCCCCGCCCTGCTGCGGGCCCGCGAGGCGGTCGCGCCCGAGCGGTTCACCTTCCACTCCAGCCGGATGCGGATGACCAGGGTCACCCCCGAGCAACTGCGCGCCATGGACGCCGAGTCCGACCGCTGTGCCACCGAACTCTCCGACGCCCGGGTCGACGTGCTCGGCTACGCCTGCCTGGTCGCCGTGATGGCCACCGGCCCCGGCTACCACCGCGAGGCCGAACAGCGGCTGCACCGCCGCACCGTCGAGAACGGCGCCCCCGCACCCGTGGTCACCAGCGCGGGCGCCCTGGTGGCCGGCCTGCACACGCTCGGCGCCCGGAAGGTCGCCCTGGTCACCCCGTACCTGCGGCCGCTGGCCCGGACGGTGGTCGACTACCTGGCCCACGAGGGCGTCCAGGTGCTCGACTACGCGGCCCTGGAGATCCCCGACAACCTCGACGTGGCCGCCCACGACCCGGCGAGGCTCCCCGCCATCGCCCAGCGCCTCGCCCACGCCGACGCCGACGCGGTGGTGCTCTCGGCCTGCGTCCAGATGCCCTCGCTGGCCGCCGTCGAGGAGGCCGAGCAGCGGCTCGGCAAGCCGGTCGTCTCGGCGGCGATCTGCACCGCCCACCAACTGCTGCGCGCCCTCGGCCTCCCCGCCTTCGCCCCCGGCGCCGGACACCTGCTCTCCGGCGCCTACGCGGAGGCCTGAAGCCGACACCGATCCGCCGACGGCCGGCCACCGCTATGATCACCACGAGCTGCCGGGGAGGAGGCCCACCATGTCGGAGAGCGCGCCCCGGCCCAGCTCGCTGATCCACACCGTGTACGGCGAGTTCGTGCGCCGCCTCGGCGGCTGGATATCGATCGCCGACCTGATAGCGCTGATGGCCGAACTCGACGTCGACGGCCCGGCCGTCCGCTCGGCCATCTCCCGGCTGAAGAAGGCCGGCACCCTGCTCCAGGAACGCCGCGGCGGCACCGGCTACCGGCTGGCCCCGGCGATGGGCCCGGTGTTCGAGGAGGGCGACCGCCGGATCTTCCACAGCCTGGAGCCCGCCGAACTCGCCGACGGCTGGGTGGTCGCGGTGTTCTCGGTGCCCGAGTCCGAGCGCGCCCACCGCCACCGGCTGCGCTCGCGGCTGAGCTGGCTCGGCTTCGGCAACGCCGCCCCCGGCGTCTGGCTGGCACCCGCCCGGCTGCTGCCGGACGCCCGGCGCCTGCTGGAGCGCCTCGGCCTGAGCGCCTACGTGCACCTGTTCCTGTCCGCCGAGTACGCGGGCTTCGCCGAACTGCGCACCGCAGTGGCCGACTGGTGGGACTTCCCGGCGATCGAGGCGCAGTACGCGGCCTTCGACGACGCCTGGCGCCCGGTCGCCGCCGACCTGCGCGGGCAGCCGCGGATCGACCCGGTCGAGGCGTTCCGCGACTACGTGCCGATGCTCACCCAATGGCGCCGACTGCCGTACCTGGACCCGGGCCTGCCCGAGCCGCTGCTGCCCGCCGACTGGAACGCCGTCGCCGCCCGGGCCGTCTTCACCGAGCTGCACGCGCTGCTCGCCGAGCCCGGCCTGCGGTACGTCGAGAAGGTCACCGGTCTGTCGGCCGGCGGCCCACCCCACCAGGAGCCGCGATGACCGACCCCGACCACAACGCCGCGCCCGACTCCGCACCCGCCGACCTGCTGATCCGGGCCGCCGCCGTGCACACCCTCGTCCCCGGCGAGCCGCCGCAGCGCGCGATCGCCGTCACCGGGACGCGGATCACCGCCCTGTCCCCCGCCCCCGACGGCCTGGACGCCCTGATCGGAACGGCCACCGAGGTGCTGGACGCCCCCGCCGCGACGGTGCTGCCCGCCTTCGACGACACCCACACCCACCTGATCCTGGCCGGCCACAGCGTCCACGGCGTACCCGTCCACCAGGCCCGGGACCTCACCGGGTTCCTCGGCCTGATCCGCGAGCGCGCCGCCCGGACCCCGGCCGGACAGTGGATCCACACCACGATCAACTGGCAGGAGGTGCACCTGGCCGAGCAGCGGATGCCCACCACCGAGGAGCTGGACCGGGCCACCGCCGACCGCCCCGTGCTGGTCCGCCGCGGCGCCTACAACATGGTGCTCAACTCGGCCGCGCTGCGCCTCGCCGGCATCACCGCCGCCACCCCGGCCCCGCCCGGCGGCGTGATCGAGCTCGACGAACAGGGGCGGCTGACCGGACGGCTGATCAACAAGGCGGTCGAACTGGTCGAGCGGGTGCTGCCGCGCCCCGCGCGCACCGAACGCGTCGCCGGTCTGCGCGCCGCCTCCGCCGACTACGCCGCGACCGGGATCGGCACCGTGCGCGACTGCCTGGTCCCGGTCGAGGACCTCGACGTGCTGCGCGCCGCCCGGGCGGCCGGCGCGCTCTCCGTCCGGGTCCGGGCGCTGGTCTCCGGTTTCACCGCCCGTACCCCCGAACAGGTCGACGCGCTGCTGGACCGGATGGACGCCTGGCGCGCCGCCGACGAGGACGACGACCTGCTCCGAGTGTGGGGCGTCAAGTTCGGCATCGACGGCGGCTTCGAGGCCGGCGCCCTGGACGAGCCCTACCAGGGGCAGCCCTGCTACCACGGCCGGCTGCTCTGGGAGCCGGCCGAGCTGGTCGCGGCCGTCGAACGGGTGGTCGGGCGCGGCTGGCGGGTCGGCGTGCACGCCTGGGGCGACCGCGGCCTGCGCACCCTGCTGGACGTCTTCGAGGAGGTGCTCAAGCACCGCCCCGGCCTGCCGCCCGGCACGCTGGTGGTCGAGCACGGCGGGCTGGCCCGGGCCGACCAGCGGGCCCGGGCGATCGCACTCGGCATCCCGGTCACCGTGCAGCACCCGCTGCTGCACGACGGCGCGCTCACCCAGCAGCGGGCCTGGGGGCGGGAGCGGACCGCCGGGATCTTCCCGCTGCGCGAGTGGCTCGACGAGGGCGCACTGCTCGCCGCCGGCTCGGACTTCCCGGTCGGCCCGTACGGCGCGATGGTGTCGGTGTGGGGCATGACGACCCGCCGGACCACCGCCGGCGTGGTCGGGCCCGAGCACGCCATCGACCGCGCCGAGGCGATCGCGCTGCACACCGTCGACGCCGCCAGGCTGATGGGCGAGAGCGCCGAGCGCGGCAGCCTGCGACCGGGGGCCCTGGCCGATCTGACGGTGTGGCCGGTCGATCCGCTGAGCTGCCCGGTCGACGCGCTGCGCGGGCTGCGGCCCGAACGCACCGTCGTCGGCGGACGGACCGTCCACGGCACCGCCGGGTAGCGGTCAGCCCTGCGCCGTCCGGACCTCCTGCAACAACCCCCAGGTGAAGTCGGCGGTGCACGGGCGCGCCCGCCCGTCGGCGTCCGGGGCGGTGAAGTCGAGCTGGAAGCGGGTGGGCGCGCTGCCCTCGCGCGGCCGGGCGGGCGGGAACGCGGCGCCCAGGTCGGCGACCACGCAGCTCCACGGCGTCAGGTCGGCGAGCGTGCGCAGCCCGGGCGCCGGGGCGTCCGGGCCCCGCACCAGCCACTCGTTCAGCAGCGGCCGGCCGGTCTCCGCCGGGCCGAGCAGGCTCTCGAAGCGCAGCTCGGGCCAGAGCGGCAGCGCCCACTGCCGCGCGGTGCAGGCGAGGTCCCCGATCCGGCGCGGCACGGCCGCCTGCGGGGGGCCTAGCACTGCGGCGCAGCGGTCGGCGCCGTGTGGGAACCGGGGCGAACGGATCATCGCCTGCCAGCGCTTGTTCGCCTCCCGCAGGGCGGCACGGGTCGTGCCGAGCCGCCGCACGGCCTGCTCGACCAGGTCCGGGTTGAAGTCGGCCATCCGGCGCAGCAGCACGAGCTGGAACTCAGTGGCCCCGAAGCCTTGGATCGCCATGGCAGCAGGGTAGTGCCCGGGGACCGGCACCACCCTGCCGCCGTAGGCGTCCAGCCGGCGCAGGCGTTCGGCGACCGCGCGGGCTCAGCGGCCCCAGGCGGTCAGCGACCGCGGGCGTTCAGTCGACGTACGCCGCCAGGTGCTCGCCGGTGAGGGTGGAGCGGGCGGCGATCAGGTCGGCCGGGGTGCCCTCGAAGACGATCCGGCCGCCGTCGTGGCCGGCGCCCGGGCCGAGGTCGATGATCCAGTCGGCATGGGCCATCACTGCCTGGTGGTGCTCGATGACGACGACCGACTTGCCGGACTCCACCAGCCGGTCGAGCAGGCCGAGCAGCTGCTCGACGTCGGCGAGGTGCAGGCCGGTGGTCGGCTCGTCGAGGACGTAGACGCCGCCCTTCTCCGCCATGTGGGTGGCCAGCTTGAGCCGCTGCCGCTCGCCGCCGGACAGCGTGGTGAGCGGCTGACCGAGGCTGAGGTAGCCGAGCCCGACGTCGGCCAGGTTGCTCAGGATGCGGTGGGCGGCCGGGATGCGCGCCTCACCGGTGCCGAAGAACTCCTCCGCCTCGGTCACCGGCATCGCGAGCACCTCGCTGATGTCGCGGCCGCCGAGGCGGTACTCCAGCACCGCCGCCTGGTACCGCTTCCCCTCGCACTCCTCGCAGGTGCTGGCGACGCCGGCCATCATCGCCAGGTCGGTGAAGACCACGCCGGCGCCGTTGCAGTTCGGGCAGGCGCCTTCGGAGTTGGCGCTGAACAGGGCCGGCTTGACGCCGTTGGCCTTCGCGAACGCCTTGCGGATCGGCTCCAGCAGCCCGGTGTACGTCGCCGGGTTGCTGCGCCGCGAGCCGCGGATGGCGCCCTGGTCGACGGAGACCACGCCCGCCCCGGCGGGGATCGAGCCGTGCACGAGCGAGCTCTTCCCGGAGCCGGCGACGCCGGTGATCACGGTCAGCACCCCGAGCGGGATGTCGACGTCGACGTCGCGCAGGTTGTTCGCCGTCGCGCCGCGGATCTCCAGGGTGCCGTTCGGCTCGCGCACCGCCTTCTTGACGGCGGCCCGGTCGTCGAAGTGGCGGCCGGTGACGGTGCCGCTGGCCCGCAGGCCGTCGACGGTGCCCTCGAAGCAGACGGCGCCGCCCGCCGTCCCGGCACCGGGGCCGAGGTCGACGACGTGGTCGGCGATCGCGATGGTCTCCGGCTTGTGCTCCACGACCAGCACCGTGTTGCCCTTGTCCCGCAGCCGCAGCAGGAGTTCGTTCATCCGCTGGATGTCGTGCGGGTGCAGACCGGTGGTGGGCTCGTCGAAGACGTACGTGACGTCGGTGAGCGCCGAGCCGAGGTGCCGGATCATCTTGACCCGCTGCGCCTCCCCGCCGGACAGCGTGCCGGACGGGCGGTCGAGCGAGAGGTAGCCCAGCCCGATCTCCACGAACGAGTCGAGGGTGTGCCGCAGGGTGCCGAGCAGCGGCGCCACCGCCGGCTCGTCGAGGCCGCGGACCCAGTCGGCCAGGTCGCTGATCTGCATCGCGCAGGCGTCGGCGATGTTGATCCCGCCGATCCGCGAGGACCGGGCGGCCTCGCTGAGCCGGGTGCCCTCGCACTCGGGGCAGGCGGTGAAGGTGACCGCCCGGTCGACGAACGCCCGGATGTGCGGCTGCAGCGCGTCCCGGTCCTTGGCGAGCATCGACTTCTGGATCTTCGGGATCAGCCCCTCGTAGGTGAGGTTGACCCCGTTGACCTTCACCTTGGTCGGCTCGCGGTACAGGAAGTCCTGCATCTCCTTCTTGGTGTACTTGCGGATCGGCTTGTCCGGGTCGAGGAAGCCCGAGTTCGCGTAGATCCCCACCGTCCACCAGCTGTCGGTCTTCCAGCCGGGGATGGTGATCGCGCCCTCGGCGATCGACTTGGAAGCGTCGAAGAGCTGGGTGAGGTCGATGTCGGAGACGCTGCCGCGGCCCTCGCAGCGCGGGCACATGCCACCGGTGATGCTGAAGCTGCGCCGCTCCTTGACGGTCTGACCGCCGCGTTCGACCGTGACGGCGCCCGCCCCGCTGATCGAGGGGACGTTGAAGGAGAACGCCTTGGGTGAGCCGATGTGCGGCTGTCCGAGCCGGCTGAAGAGGATCCGCAGCATCGCGTTGGCGTCGGTGGCGGTGCCGACCGTGGAGCGGGGGTCGGAGCCCATCCGCTGCTGGTCGACGATGATCGCGGTGGTCAGCCCCTCCAGCACGTCGACCTCGGGCCGCGCCTGGGTCGGCATGAAGCCCTGGACGAAGGCGCTGTACGTCTCGTTGATCAGCCGCTGCGACTCCGCGGCGATCGTGTCGAACACCAGGGAGCTCTTGCCGGAGCCGGAGACACCGGTGAACACCGTCAGCCGCCGCTTCGGGATCTCGACGCTGACGTCCTTGAGGTTGTTCTCGCGCGCGCCGTGCACGCTGATCAGGTCGTGGCTGTCGGCGTGCTGGGCCACAGGCGGCCGCGCGGCCGTCCTGGTGGGCTTGCTCATCGTCTCTCCATCTGTGCGGCGGGGCCGCCGTCGCGGGTGGATGATCGCCGGTTCGCCGCTCGGGGAGGGGAGCCCGTCGGCCGGCACCGGCCCGGCATGGCCGAAAGCCTAACCGGCGGGGGCCACCGCGCCCGGGGCCCGTCCAGGACTTTCGTTCGAGCACACGTTCGATTCTGGGCGTACGCTGGCCCCATGCGCAGCACCGTCCACCTCCAGCCCTCGCTGTTCGACGACGCCGACGACGCCGACGGCGTCCGCCTCGGCCCGCTCGACGGGCTCCGCCGGGCCGTCCTGGGCGACGGGGCCTGGCTGGACCTGCTGCCCGGGTGGCTGCACGGGGCGGACCGACTGTTCGAACACCTCGCCGCCACCGTGCCCTGGCGGGCCGAGCGCCGCGAGATGTACGAGCGGACGGTCGACGTACCGCGGCTGCTGGCCTCCTACCCGGCCGGCGCCGAGCCGCCGCACCCCGTCCTCGGGCAGGCCCGGACGGCACTGAGCCGGCACTACGCGCGGGAGCTGGGCGAGCCGTTCCGCACGCTCGGCCTCTGCTACTACCGCGACGGCCGGGACAGCGTCGCCTGGCACGGGGACCGGATCGGGCGCGGCGCCCGCGAGGACACCATGGTGGCGATCCTGTCCGTCGGCGAGCCGCGCGCCCTGCTGCTGCGACCGCGCCACGGCGGCGGCCCGGTGGTGCGCCGGCCGCTCGGACACGGCGACCTGGTGGTCATGGGCGGCTCCTGCCAGCGCACCTGGGAGCACGCGATCCCGAAGACGGCCCGGCCGGTGGGCCCGCGGATCAGCATCCAGTTCCGGCCGCACGGCGTCGCGTAGGAACGCCGAGGCCGAGGTGGTGGGCCGGGCCCACCACCTCGGCGATCGACGGGAGTCGCCGTCCGGTCGCGCCCCCGGCCGACGTCAGTCCTTCACCGCGCCCGCCAGCCCGGACACCAGCTTGCGCTGGACCGCGATGAAGAAGATCAGCACCGGCACGGTCATCAGCGTGGACGCCGCCATGATGCCGCCCCAGTCGTTCTCGTCCGGCTTGAAGAAGACCAGCAGCGCGGACGGCAGGGTCTGGTTCTGGGTGGCGCTGATGATGAAGGTCTTGGCGAAGACGAAGTCGTTCCACGCCGCGATGAAGGAGAACACGCTGGTCGCGGCGAGGCCCGGCGCCACCAGCGGCAGCAGGATCCGCCACAGGATGCGGGTGCGGCTGGCGCCGTCGATCTGCGCGGCCTCCTCGATGGACACCGGGACGGCCGCGACGAAGCCGCGCATCATCCAGATGCCGAACGGCAGCGAGAACGCCAACTGCACCAGGATCAGCGAGGCGAGGGTGTTCAGCCCGATGCCGGGGGCGAACCGGCCCGCGTCGCGGAACATGAAGAACAGCGGGATGGTGAGCGCCTCGACCGGGATCATCTGGGCGATCAGGAACATCACCATGACGGTGGTGCGGAACCTGAACCGGAACCGGGTCACGGCCACCGCCGCCAGGAACACCACGATGGCCGAGAGCACCACCACCGACAGCGCGATCACCAGGCTGTTCACGAAGTACCGGCCGAAGCCGTCCACGCTGAGCACCTGGCGGAAGCTCTCCAGGGTGGGGTGGGCCGTCCACGGCTTCGGGTCCAGCGACTGCACCTCGCCCTCGGGCTTGAAGGCGGAGAGCACCATCCAGAAGATCGGGAAGGCGGTGACGACCGCCAGCACGATCGCGCCGGTGTCGGCGGCGAGCCGCCACCGGCCGCGGGTGTTCCGGGTCCGGCTCTTCGGGGCCCGGCCGGTCGGCGTCGGGCCGCCCGGGGTTCCAGTGGCCCGAACGGGGTTCACGGTGGTCACAGTTCGTTCCCCGTCCGTCGCAGGGTGCGGATGTAGAGGACCGTCGGGACCACCAGGATCAGCAGCATGATCACGCCGATCGCCGCGCCGAGCCCGTACTGGGAGGAGGCGAACGCCTTCTGGTACGCGTACACGTTGAGCACGAGGTTCTGGCCGGCGATGCCGCCGCCCTCGGTCATCACGTAGATCTGGGTGAAGACCTTGAAGTCCCAGATCACCGACTGGATCACCACGATGGTCAGGATCGGCCGCAGCATCGGCGCGGTGATCCGGCGGAAGGTCGTCCAGGTGTTGGCGCCGTCCAGGGCGGCGGCCTCCATGATCTCCTCCGGGATCGCCCGGATCCCCGCGTAGAGGGTGACCATCACGAACGGGAAGGAGTGCCACACCACGACGGCGCCGACGATCAGGAACGCCGTCCACTTGTCGTAGAACCAGTTGAACTCGTGGAAGCCCGTCAGGCCGAGCTTCACCAGCGTGTGGTTGACCAGGCCGAGGTTGGTGTCGAACAGGAAGCTCCACACCGTCGAACCGGTCATCGCCGGCGCCGCCCAGGCCGCCATCGCGGCGGTGGTCAGCACCAGCCGGGGCCACCGCCCGACCTTGGTCAGCAGGACGGCGAGGGTGGCACCGACGGCCAGCGTCGCGAGCACGCAGAACGCGGCGAAGCCGACCGTCTGCAGCAGCACCGACCAGAACTGGCCGTCGTTCAGGATCTTCGCGTAGTTGCCGAAGCCGACGAAGGAGGTCGGGGCGCCCCCGGAGGCCTGGGCCTGCCCGAAGTCCAGCACGGACAACAGGCCCAACTGGTAGATCGGGTAGGCGACCAACGGGATCAGGATGACCGCGGCCGGCAGGAGCAGCAGTAGCGGGGGCCGGCGGCGCCGGCCGCCCGAGGGTGCGGCCGGCGCCCTGCCCCCACGGCGCCCGCGCGGGGAAGGCGGCGCCGTCGGGGCGGTCGTGGTGGATACGGACACGTGCGGGACCTGCTCTCTTCGGGGCGCGGCCGTCAGTGCGCGGCGAAGGCCGAGGTGATCTGGTTCGCGGCGTCGCCCGAGGCCTTCGCCACGTCCGCCTTGCCGGTGACGACCTGCTGGAGCATGGTCGGGATCACCGCCTGGGCGTCGATCTGCGCCCACGCCTGGTCGAGCGGGACGAACCTGGTGCCGGCCGCGATGGTGTCGGTGAACGGCTTCAGGAAGGCGTCTTTGGCGGCGACCTTGCCGCTGACGGACTTGAGCGTCGGCAGGTTGCCCATCGCGTCGTACATCTGCTCCTGGTACGCCGGGCCCGCCAGCAGTTCGGCGAACTCGACGGCGAGCGTGCGGTGCTTGGCCGCCTTCATCACGCCGAGGTTGTTGCCGCCGGCGAACGCGGGGGCGACCGAACCGGGCTTCTCCCCGGGCAGCGGCACCACACCGTACGTGCCCTTCACCGCGCCCGCATCGACCTTGCTGCGGCTGGAGTTGGGCAGGATCGCCATCGCCGACTTGCCGGCCGCGAACAGGTCGACGGTCTTGCCGCCGGTCAGATCGGCGCACTGCTGGGCGGGGCAGCCGTCGTCGCCGAAGAGGTCGGTGTAGCGCTTGATCCCAGCCTGCGAGGCGGGCGAGTTGATGGCCGCCTTGTACGCGGAGCCGTCCTTGGTGGCGATGTCGCCGCCCGCGTCCCAGACGAACGGCAGCGCGCCGAAGGTGTACTTGCCGCCGATGGCGATGCCGAAGGTGTCGGGGTGCGCCGCGTGGATCTTCCGGTTGGCGGTGACCAGTTCGGCGTACGAGGTCGGCGGGGTGAGCCCGGCCTCGGTGAACAGGTCGGTGCGGTAGAAGAGGGCACGCACGCCGACCCACCAGGGCAGTCCGTAGGTCTTGCCGTCCACCACGGCGGTCCTGGCGATCGCCGGGTCGAGGTCGCCCTTGTCCTGCCACGTGTCGAGGTCGGCGCCGATCTCGGCGAGGCCTCCGGCCGCGACGTAGCCGGGGAGGTCGGTGTTGCCGAACTCGACCAGGTCGGGGGCGCTGTTGGGGTCGTTGAAGGCGCCCTTCATCTTGGCCGCGCGGGCGGAGGCGTCGGTGTCGATGTAGCTGACCTTGACGGTGACGCCCTGGTGGGAGGCCTGGAACTCGCTCACCGCCTTGCCGATCACGGCCTCCTTGGCCGCGTTGCCCGCCTCGTTGTACAGCCAGACCTGGAGGGTGCCGGTCCGGTCGTCGGCGGCCTTGTCGCCGGCCGGCGCGGCGGTGCCCGGCGCGCAGGCGGTCGCGGCGAGGCAGCCGGCGGCGAGCACGGCGGCCGCGGCGGCCCGTCGGTTGAGTCGCATGGGTGGAGACCTCCCCTCCCGACAGTTGCCGCCGAGACGTGCGCCGCTCGGGACGGGCACGTCGAAGCAGGCCCTGACCGGGGCCGATGGTGAGTGTGGGTGGTGGACGGCCCGGACGCGCTGGGGGGCGTCCCGGGCAGGCCGGTGCGGGGGTACGGCAGGGCGGACCGTTCGGGTGTGGCGGCGTCGCCTGCTCGATGGCAGGGACGTTAAGCGGGGGCGATCGGCGCCAACAAGAGGGGGTTCGGGAAGTTTTGCACTGCACAACGTTGTGTCGAAGAAGCGGAGATCCGAGCGCGAACGGGTACCTTCTGACAACCGCCGCCGAGCGGAGGAACACCGGCAGAACGAGACGAGGGACGGACCCATGACGGAGACGGGGCCCGAGGCGGAGACCGAGCGGCCCGCGGACCCGACGGCCGAACGGCCTGCTGGAGCGGCGACCGGCAGGAAGCCCGCGACCGAACGCAACCAGTCCTCCTCACTGCGCCGCGCGCTCGCCGTCCTCGGCCACGTCCGCGACCACGGCGACGGGCGCGGCGTCCCGCTCGCCCAACTCGCCGACGCGCTCGGCCTCAACAAGAGCACCGTGCTGCGGCTCGCCGGCCCGCTCCTCGACGAGCACCTCCTCGACCGCGACCGCGAGACCGGCTGGTTCCGCCTCGGACACGGCTCGCTCCGCCTCGGCCAGGCCTACCTCTCCACCCTCGACCTGCGCAGCGTCGCCGCCGAACACCTGCGCCGGCTCCAGCGCGAGGCCGGCGAGACCGTCCACCTGACCGTCTGGCAGGCCCCGGGGATCGTCTACCTGGACAAGGTCGAGGACGAGACCAACGTCCGCATGGCCTCCCGGGTCGGCAGCCGGGCCCCCGCCTACTGCACCGCCACCGGAAAGGCCATCCTCGCCTGGCTGCCCGACGAGGCCGTCGCCGAGGTCGTCGCCGCGGGCCTGCGCCCGGTGACCGCCTGGACCATCTCGGACGAGACCCGGCTGCGCGCCGACCTCGCCCGGATCCGCGCCCGCGGCTACTCCATCGACGACCGCGAGAACGAGCCCGAGGTCCGCTGCGTCGCCGCGCCGATCTTCGACCACGCCGGCGAAGTCACCGCCGCCCTGTCGGTCTCCGGCCTGACCTCCCGGATGACCGCCGCCCGCGTCCGCGCCCTCGGCCCGGTCGTCGCCCAGGCCGGCCTGCGGATCTCCCGCGAACTCGGCTCCGACCGCCAGCCGTCCTGATCCGCGGCCCCCGCCCCGGAAAAGCGGACGAGGTCCGGCGCCCCGAAAGGCACCGGACCT
>NZ_JBIUUS010000018.1:0-106846 GCF_044742585.1 Kitasatospora sp. NPDC087861 | reverse complement strand
GGACCTCATCCGACCATTGGAGCGCCAGGCCCGGATCGCACGGACTCTTCCTACTGAAAGTAGGACGTGCTCTGGTAGCACCACTGACGCCTGACGAGGAATCATCTCCCTCGCGACACCCAGAACATTACCAGCCCAACACCCATATGCCGAATTCCCACCAATCCACCCCGGAAAAGCAAACAAGGCCCGGCACCCCGAAAGGCACCGGACCTCATCCGACCATTGGAGCGCCAGGCCCGGATCGCACGGACTCTTCCTACTGAAAGTAGGACGTGCTCTGGTAGCACCACTGACGCCTGACGAGAGATCATCTCCCTCGCGACGAGACGTACAGTACCAGCTGAATGATCTGGCACCGAACCGGAGGCGAACCCCGCATGACGAGCGCTCAACCCGAGGTCATCTCCTATGCCGACGGGCGGCTGACGGACGTCCACCGCCCGGCCGCCGGCACCGCCGGGCCCGCACCCGTCGTGCTGCTGTGGCACGGGCGGGGCCCCGACGAGCGTGACGTGCTGCGGCCGATCGCCCGGGAGGCCGCCGGGCTCGGGCTGCTGGTGTTCGTCCCGGACTGGCGCTCCGACCGGCCGGACGGCGGCCGCGCCGAACTGCTCGCCTCCCTCGCCCACGCCCGCCGCACCGCCGCCGGGTACGGCGGGGACCCGGAGCGCTTCGTCCTGGCCGGCTGGTCCTTGGGCGGCCGGGAGGCGATAGCCGTGGCCACCCACCCGGACACCCCCGCCGACCTGCGCCCCGTCGCCGCCGTCGGCATCTCCTCCAGCTATGCCCGCCCGGCGGTCACCACCGGGGACGCCCCCCTCGACCTCCTGGCCGACCACCCCTCCCCCGTCCCGCTCTGGCTGGTGCACGGCACGGAGGACGACGTGCTGGGCATCGAGCACACCCGGCAGCTGAGCGCTGCTCTGACAAAGCAGATGTCGGCGGTTCGAAACCGTCCGCGCCCACCAGCCAAAATGCCCCGGACCGATCATGGTCCGGGGCATTTGACATCTCAGCCTGACATCAGTGGCGCCGCTTGAGCAGCCGGTCCATGTTGCCGAGGGCCTCCCGCTGGGTGTCCTGGGCCACGTGGGTATAGACGTTCATCGTCAGCCCGATCTGGCTGTGGCCGAGGATCTCCATCACCACCCGCGGCGGCACCCCGCACGCGACGAGCAGCGTCGCGCACCCGTGCCGGGTGTCGTGCAGCCGGATGGCCGGGACCTCGGCAGCCTTGGACACCCGGACGAACGAGCGGTAGAGGTTGGTCGGCTCGATCGGCCGGCCGGTTCGGGTCGTGAAGATGTAGCCGGTCTCCTCCCACTTGTCTCCGGCAGTGCGCCGGGCCTCGTCCTGCCGCATCCGGTGCCAGCGCAGGGCCGCCACGCAGATCCGGGGGAGCGGCACCGGTCGGCGCTTCCCGCTCTTCGTGGTGTCCGCGTACAACTCGCCGCGGACGCGCTGCACCTGCTCGCGGACGACCAGGACCCGGTGGTCGAGGTCGACTTCCGACCAGCGGAGCCCGACGATCTCACCACGCCGCATGCCGAGCGCGATGGCGAGCACGAAGGCGGCGTACAGCGGGTCGGTGCGGGCAGCCGAGAGGAAGGTGAGCGTCTGGTCGAGCGTCCACGGCTTGATCTCACGGCTCGTCACCCGGGGCGGCGGGACCAGCATCGCGACGTTCCGCACGATCAGCTCGTCTCGGCACGCGGCGCTCAGGGCCGACCGGAGCACCCGGTGCGACTCCTTCGCGGTGGCGGCGCTGGACTGCTTGGCGACCTTCGCCAAGAACGTCCGCACGTCGCGCGGGCTCAGCGACTCCAGACCCTTGGAGCCGAGCAGGGGCACCAGGTAGAGGCGCACGTGCGTCTCGTACTTGGCCTGCGTGGTCTTCTTCCGCTGGGGCTTGATGAAGTGCTCCAGCCAGTACGGCAGCCACTCGGAGAGCTTCGCCGACTTGGTGGGGGTGGCGATGCCCTGCTTGGCGCGCTCCACCAACTCCTTGCGCTTGCCGTCGCACTCGTCCCAGGTCTTGCCGTAGACGAACTTGCGGGCCCACGTGCCGTCCGGCTGCGGGACGTAGACGGCGGCCTGGTACCGGCCGTCCTTGCGCTTCGTGACGGTGCCGGCGCCGTTGGGGTTTCGCTTGGTCATTAGGCGTTCTCCTCGATCTTGGAGCGGATGTATGAAGCAAGGCACTCGACCGGGATGCGGCGGGACCGACCCTCGGTGATGGTGCGGAGCTTCTTGGAGCGGATGAGGTCGTAGACCTTGCTGCGGCTCATGCGGAGCGCAGCCATGACTTCCTCGACGGTCAGGACCTCGGGAACAGCGGTGGCCATGAGGCGACTCCCGGTGGTTCGAGGCAGAACGAAGGGGCGGAGCCGGTGCTGGCTCCGCCCCTTCGTGCTCTGGGATCCGCTACTGCCGCTACTGCCGCTACCTCCCTGGTCAGGGGCATGTTTTTGGTAGCGGATTGGGTAGCGGTAGCGGATTGGTGCCGCTCTCGCCGGGTGGGCGGGAGCGGCGGGCGGCCTACGGCGCGGCGGCGGCCGGGGTGTCGGGTAGCGGATCGGTATCCGCTACCTGGGGCGTATCCGCTACCGGATACAGGGTCCTGACCTGCGCGGTAGCGGCGGTAGCGGCGGTAGCGGCTTCCTGGGGACGAGGCGGGCGGGGCGGGCAGTACCGCAGCCAGGCGTCGGCGAGGTCGGCGGCGTAGTAGCCCTTGGCGCTGCTCTTGGGGCCGGTCTTGATGTTGCGGGGCTTGATGGGGTCGTTGTCGGCGTTGACGTAGTCGCCGAGCATCTTGGCGAGGGCGCGGGCGGTGATGGGCTTGCCGTCGAGGTCGGCCCACGGGGCGTCGTCCAACTCGGCGAGCTTGCTGAGCAGTTCGGCGCTGAGCATCCGTTCGGCGCCGTCGAAGATGTCCCGCAGGTCGGCGAGGAGGCGGATGCCGACGCTGCCCTTGTCGTTGGCCTTGGAGGCGGTGACGAGCTGGACGCAGGCGGTGCGGGCACGTTCGGGCCAGTCGCCGCCGGCGGCGTCGGCGACGGCGAGCAGGGGCTCCCACACGTCGGCCGGGCGGTCGCTGATGCCCTCGGGCAGTTCGGGCCACGCGCCTTCGAGCTGGTCGCGGACGCTGCTGGCCCAGTCGGCGAGTCGGTCGCGCAGCTTGTGGCCCTCCGCCCGGTGGATGCGCTCGCGGTAGGGCTCGACCTTCTCGTTGGGTGCGCGGCGGCGCATCCGGATGACGACGGAGCGGCTCATGATGGTGTCGGGCAGGTCGCCGAGCCCGGCAGTGGCGAGGGCGGCGTAGACGGGGAAGGGCTGCACGGTCTGGGTGCCGCCGTCGCCGACGCAGCGCAGGACGACGCCGGAGCGGCGGTGGCCGGAGTTGATGAGGCCGCGCAGGTCTTCGTTGCCGGCGGCCCTGGGGCCGAAGACGGTGTCGATCTCGTCGAACAGGACGGTCGGGCGGGCGTCGGAGTCGGAGACGGTGCGGAACAACGCGGCCGGGCTGACGTCGGTGGTCAGCACCGGGCGGGGGGTGATCGTCTCCATGATCTCCAGCGCGCGGGTCTTTCCGGATCCGGGTTCGGGGCTCAGGAAGGCGATGCGCGGGGTGGACTCGAAGCAGTCGAGCAGGTGGGTGTGCGCGTCCCACAGCACGACCGCGGTGTACGCGGCTTCGCTGGGGAAGACGTTGAAGCGGCGGTGGAACGCCTCGACGGCGTCCAGCAGGGCGGCACCGTCCTCGGGGCCCGGCCGGTCCGGGGTCTTGGTGCTCTTAAGGGGGGAGTTCGGGAGGCTCATGCGGCGTCTCCGGCCGGGTTGTGTGCGATGGACCAGTTCAGGGCGTTGGTGATGGTCGCGTCGGCCTCGCGCGCAGTGAGGCCGGTCCGCTCGGCTGCCCCCTTAAGAGCCTGTTCGACCTCACCCCGGCTGAGCTTGCCGTTGGCGACGAAGCGGCCCAGCGCGCGGGCGGCCCGGGTGAGGGTCCAGTTGCGGCTGCCCTCGGTGGCGTCGGCGACGTTCGCCGTCTCGTTGCGCAGGGCGGCGTCGACGTACGCGGGCCGGGTGCCCGTGGTACGGCGTCCGGGCCGGAAGACCGGGGTGACGGGCCTCGGCGGCGGGGTGAGGAGGCGGGCGATCCAGTCGGGCAGGGGCGCCGGATCGGTGTCGTTGACGACCTCGTAGCGACGGTCGGCGACGTTGCTGCCCGCGGCGACGACGTAGCCGCCACCGGCCCGGGTGTCGATCAGCCACCCCAGCCCGGACCCGTGCTGACCGGCTGTGTTGCGCAGAGCGGTCCCGGCGGGGGCGGTGAAGTAGAGGTGGGTGCCGCCGCTGGGGGTGGCGACGGTGTAGGTGTCGGCCGGGAACGGCCGGCCGTTGCGCTCGCACAGCGCGGCCAGCACGTCGGCCCCGTCCGTCACCCGCTCGTCGGCCCACTCCGCAGGCGGGGCAGCGCCGGGCTTGGGGGTGTCGAGATCGACGACGACCAGCCCGGACGGGCCGGTCGCCAGGCCGATCCCGTACGGCCCGTGCGACCAGGTGCGGCGCACCGTGTCGGGATCGAGGGTGGCGCGCTGCTCCCAGCCCTGGTGGCCGGTGGTGCAGGGGCCGGTGCGGGGGCAGGCGGTGGCGGCGTGGAGGGCGGGGCGCTTGCTGCGGGGCAGCAGGGGGAAGACGTGCCAGCCGCGTTCGACGGCGGCAAGGGCGGCGGTGAGCAGGGGGTTGCCGGTCACGGCGAATCCCTTCGGCAGATCGGGCCCGGGGCCGGGGGCGGTCGGCCCCGGGCGGAGGAGTGTCAGTCGCTCTGGCCGAGGTCGAGGGCGAGGGGGAGCTGGCCGTCGTACATGGCCGCCGGGGCGGGCGGCAGCATTGCGTCGAGGGCGGCCTGGTGGGCCGGGTCGCCGACGAGGCAGATCACGCGCCTGTCGGCGGTGACGAGCCACTCGGGGTCGGCGTGGACGAGGTCGACGGCGGCCTCGCCGGTGGTGGAGTGGATCACGCACTCGTCGGCGCGGTCGGAGCCGTAGGCGGTACCGCAGACGTCGCACACGGCGACGTGGCAGATCACGGGCTTGATGGACACGGATTCTCCCGACAAGTCAGAAGTCGAACAGGCAGTCAGGCCCGGCGGCCGGGGCACTCGCCAGCCGGGCCTTGTCGACAGCGCGGCGGGTGGCGCTGTGGCAGGCCGGGCACCACGCCGCGAGCGCAGCCTTCGGGAGGGCGGCGGCCTTGTGCGGGGGCAGCAGCAGGGCATCCGCTTCGGCGGGGGCGGCGAGCAGGTGTACGGGGCCGGTGCCGTGGCGGACGTAGGCGCCGTGTTGGGCCGGGCAGCGTCCGCCGTCCTTGTCGTGGTTCTTGCCGCAGGTGCCGCGGCACTGGCAGCGGCCCGCGGCGGCCGCCATGACGGCCTGCCACAGGCCTTGCTGGTCGCCGAGGGGCGGCGTGCGGCGGGTCATGTCATGCACCACCCGGAGTCGCACAGCCCGTCACCGTCGTCGAGGTCGAAGAGGGTGTCGACGCCGTCCGGGATGGCCTGGCGCAGGGACCTACCGAACCGGGTCAGGTAGACGTGATCCTTGCCCAGCTCGTCACGACGCCGGTTCAGGAGGTCTTCGAGCTGGCAGGCCTTCTCGAACTGCTCCGGCTCGGAGCGACGCATCTCGTGCCAGGTCTCGGGACGCTTGAACGGGCAGAACCAGCACGACGACTTGGGCGGGACGGGCAGGCCGGCGTCGCGGATGACGCGCATGCAGTCCGCGCGGCGCAGGCCGAGCCGCAGCAGCGGGTAGTCGATGACCTCGTGCGGCTCGCACCTGCGGTTGTTGGCGCGGGCGATCTCGTCCACGCTGATGCCGATTCCAACCGTGGCGGGGGCCTGCTTGGTGGCGCCGCGGCGCTTCAGCTCCCTGCCGATCACCTTGATCTTGTAGTCGGCCGTGCAGGAGCGGGTGCCCGGGGCCCCGTTGGACATCCGCACCGGGATCTTCAGGGACTTCGAGCCCTCGCGGGTCAGCTCCCCGTAGAGGGTGCGGATCTCCTTCGAGCGGACCATCACCCGCTCAAGGGTGGTCAGTTCGATGCCGTGCGCCTTCGCGAACGGCCTGGCGACCTTGTCGACGTAGACCATGGTGGCGGGGTTCTCGGAGTCGTCGCCGACGTTGGCGAACAGGAACACCTGATAGTCGATGAGGCCCTGCGCGGCGAGGACCAGGGCGGCCGTGGACTGAACTCCGCCGCCGAAAGAGAATGACCTGAGCCCGGAGGGGACGAGGGTGGTGGTCACTGCTCGCCCCCGTCCTCGCTCTGGTGGTGGTCGAGCCAGGCAAACGCCGAGGTGGTCTGCGCGCGGTAGTAGACCTGGAGGGCGGCGCCGGGGACGCTGCCGGGGTGCACGCGGGGGTCGATGAGGCTGGCGTACAGGCGGGTGCCGTGGTGCACGCAGGCCTTGGCGGCGTCGCCGTGGCGGTCGAGGACGGTTACGGCGTCGTGCGGGCCCTCGCAGGGGCTGGCGTCGCCGAGGTGGGCGGCCTCGCAGCGAGGCTGCGGGCCGGGGGTGCTTCCGGACATACTGGGGTCCTCTGGTCTCCGTGAGGTGATCGGATGGGCCCCGCGGTGGCCGTCTCTCTGCCAAGATTCGGCGGCTGCTGCGGGGGTTCGTGCTGTTCGGGCTGGCCGTCTTGGCGCCGACGACAGCACGAGCGATAGGAGCTTTCGGCGACGGTGGTGGGCCGGTCAGCGGTTGCGGTTGGTGACGTTGACGCTCACGTTCACGGCGCCCTGCCCAGCCCGGCCGCCCGCGCCACCGCTGTTCTTGAGCAGGTAGAGGACGCCGAGGGCGGCGACGAGCAGACCGAGGCCGGTGGTGGCGGCGGCGAGGGTCTGGAGCAGGAAGCCGAGGCCGAGCCCTCCGGCGCCGACGCCGATGCCGCCGGCGAGCAGACGGGCGGGCCAAGGGTCGCGCACCGGGACCGGCGTCGGCAGCGGCACGGGGGTGTGCTGGGCGGGCAGGTAGGCGAGGGCGGGCCCGGGGTGCTGCAAGGGCACCGGGAGGGGTGCGGGCGGCTGGTAGAGGGCGAGCGGCGCCGCGGCGGGCGCGGTGGCGTAGTAGGGGGTGCCGTCCGGGGTGTAGAGCACCGGGGCGGCGTAGGCCTGCGGGTTGGTGGTGTTCACGGTGCTTCTCCCGTCGATGGTCTGTCGGGTGGTCAGTGGATGGTGGCGACGTAGTGGGCGAGGGCGGTGAGAGCGCTGTTGACGGGGCCGGCAAGTCCGGTACCGGCGACGGTGAAGCCGGACAGCCAGATGAGGACGGCGCTTCCGGCGCCGACGCGTTGGGAGCGGACGAGGACGACGGTGATGATCGCGAACAGGACGGCGGAGGAGACGGTGACGATCACGGAAGGTCCTTCCGGGCGCCCGGAGCGGCGCCCAGTGCGCGGTGAGTCGGTCAGTGGGGAGGAGTGTCAGGGGCGCGTGGGGTGGGGGTGTCAGAAGCGTCAGGAGTGGGTGTCAGACGCGTCTGACACCCCTCGCGCGCACGCGTTACCTGGGGAAATCGGCCCGTTCTGCGTCAGGGCCGTCTGACGCGTCAAACGCGTCAGGGCCGTCAGAAACCGGCAGGACGGTGGTTCAGGCAGCGACCGGCTGAAGCGGGACGATCTCGTAGCGGCCGACCTCGTCGGTCTCCCGCAGGCGGCCGGTGCCCACCATCTCGGCGACCTGTCCGGACACCCAGCCGCGGCCCCGGTGGAAGCGGTCGCAGAACTCCATAAAGTCGATCGGCCCCACCACAGTGCGGCCCTCGGCCTCGAAGTCGGCCAGCAGCTCGGTCATGATCTTCTTGGCCTCGGCCTTGCCGACCCGGGTACGCGGCGGGATCTCGGGCGGGGCGATCTCCACCACCTGCTCGACGGGCGGGAGTTCGGCGTCCGGATCGATCCAACCGTCCTCGTCGTCGGCGTCGTCTGCCGGGTCGCGGTCGTAGTCGTAGCGCATCGGGGCGTTCTCCTGGTCGTAGATCTCGCCGTCGTCGCCGTCCTCGGCGGGCAGGGCGGGGAGGGGGTAGCGGGTGCGCTGAGTGAAGGCGGGGCCAACCGCGTTGGCGGCGGCCTTGGCCGTGACCGGGTCGCACTGAGCCCGGACGTCGGCGAACTCGACGACGGCCCAGGTGATGGCCTCCACCGGGGTGAGGTAGGCACGGCCGGGGGTGGCCCAGAACGTCTCCGGGATGCCGTTGGCGACCAGGTAGAGGTAGCCGGGCTTCTTGTCCTTCCAGACGTGCGGCGCGGCGCCAGCGTCCAGGGCCTCGTCAGGAAGGGCGAACTGGGCGTCACGTTCGTCGCGGACCCCGCACACGGCGCTGGAGCCGAGGGAGGCACGGGTGTCGGTGCTCATCTGGGTGTGGGAGGCGCGCTGCATGGAGACGACCAGGGAGATTCCGGCGGAGCGTGCTTCCTGGCCGATGCCGGTGAAGACGTCGTCGTCGGTCTCGCGGACGGTCTTGGCGGCCTCTTCGAACCAGCCGATGAGGTAGGGCATGCCCGGGGAACCGTCGGCCTGGATCTCGGCACACTCCGGCACCCACTGCTTGTAGCCGTACTTGGCCAGCCAGGACGTGCGGGCCGGGATGGCTGCGCGCAAGGCGGTGATCATGGCCTTCGTGTCGTCCACGGTGAGCGCCGCCCAGTCGAGCGCGGGCAGCAGCGGACCGAGGGTCTGCTCCGCTTTGGCCGGATCGGACGCCCAGATGATGACGTCGCGGCGGGTGATGACCTCGTCCAGCGTGGTGATGCCAAGCTCGGACTTCCCGGAGCCGGTCATCCCCATGACCAGCAGATGCATCGCGTTACGGTGGGCGTCCGGGTCGCCGGGGAAGAACATCGCCATGTCGGCGCCGTCCTCGTAGATCCCGACGTGGATCGGGTCGGCGATGGAGCCGCCCGGGTGCGAGGGGCCCGGGTAGGGCACACCGGCCTTGAGCAGGTCGTTGGGCACCACGGTGAGAGTCGTGCGGGACGAGTCGTCCGGGTCGGGAGTCGTGCGCAGGGCGTTCTTGGCGACCCGCAGCGCGCCAGCGAGCTTGGGTAGCGCCTTGGACACGTCGTCGGGCGTCAACTCACCGCCAGGAAGCTGGAGTTCGAACTCGGCCTTGTTGGGCTGGACCTTCGCGGAGGTGACCAGGGTCTTGGCGAGTCCGACCTTCTCCAGCAGCCCCTTGTCGGCGCTCTCGCCGGCGCCCTCGGGGTTGACCCGCAGCAGCTGGCGGATGTTCCACGTCGCCGCGAGGGCCGGCGCCCCTATCAGGTAGAGGCTCGGCAGGGGCCCGGCGGCGGGACCGGCGAGCGCGGCGGCGGTGAACCAGGACGTGGACGCGGCCACGGTGATGGCGGAGTGGAGTCGGCGCTGGTGGCTGGTGGGCTTGCCGGCCCACCAGGTGGCGGCGGTGAGGCCGAGGGAGGCGAGGGTGAGTCCGACCGCGGCGGCCGCGGACTCGTTCCACATGTAGTTGGCCGGGAGGGAGAGGATGCCGGTGCCGGCGGCGACGATCCACGGCGGCAGGTAGGGCTTGGCGCGGTGGAGCAGGTACTCGCTGACGCCGCCCATGTGCTGGTTGGGGTCGAGGTGCAGGTAGCCGGGCTGGCCGGCGTCGAAGTGGGCAGGGGTCTGGTACTGGTGGCGGCGCACGGGCGGCCTCCCTGGGCTGCATGGGGTGTGGGGAGCGAGGAGGGCCCGGCCGGGGCAGACGCACGGCACAGCTCACCCGACCAGGTGGGGCGAGGGCTGCGTGCGCCCTGCCCCCGGCCGGGTGGAAGGGCTAGCCGCCGAAGTCGAAGCGGCGGCGGGGCTGGCGCGGGCGGGCGACGCGCGAGATCTCGGGGTCGTACTCGCGCTGGAACGCGGCGTAGGTGCGGGCGACCTCGGCGGCGCAGTCCTTCGCGTCGTCGGCGGCCTTCTTCAGGTGCTTGGCCACGCGGCGGGCGCGGGCCATGCCGCCGAACGGCCGGCCGTCGGGGTCCGGGACCTCCTTGAGGACGGCCTGGAGGATCTCGTGGGCCATGGCGAGGTCGAAGGAGAGCTGGGCGAACGTGGCGCGGCCGCGCTCGCAGAACTCCCGCACGTCGGCGTTGGTGAAGAACTCCGGGTCGCCCAGCGGCGAGTACCCCCGTCCACCGCCGGCCTGGCCGCCGCCGGACGGGGTGCCGATCCTGTCCCCGGCCGGGCCGGGACCGCGGCCGGCGCCGGTGCTGCGGTCGTAGGAGAAGTGGTAGCCGGAGCCGCCGCGCGGGGGCGGGGTCTTTCCGCCTCCACCGGTGCTACCGGAGCGACGCGGGGGCGGGAACGGGCTGCTGTACGAGGTGGAGCTCATCTGCGCTTCCTCCTGGGGGAGTTCAGTCCGTGTGGGCGGTGAGCGGTGTTACGGCCAGGGTGCGGCGGTGGCGCCACCAGAGCGTCTGGGCGGTGGCGATGCCGGCCAGCCACGCGGCGGCGAGCAGGCCGTTCGCGGGGCCGAACCAAATCGCGAGCGCCGACCAGGCGAGTCCGACCGACCAGGCGGCGACGGCGCGGGTGTGGGCGCGGGCCTTGCGGCGAACGGCCGAGCGCGGGTGCCGGTGGACGATCAGCGCCCACCCGCCCGGCAGCAGCACCGCCGGGACGGCGAGCGCGAGCGCGGCGGCCGGAACGGCGGACAGCACGCCGGCCGCCGCGAAGACGCCGATCCCGAACCAGGTCGGCGCCCAGGCGACACGCCGGCGCCACAGCACGCGGCCGGTCGCCAGCGCCAACCGCCCGGCGAGGGAGGGCTGTTGGGGGACCACGAGGACGACCGGGGCGGTGCCCCGGCCGAGGTTGACCACGTGCGCGGCGGACGCTCCCCGCCGGCCGCGCTGTGCGGGTATCTGCAACTTGGTGGTGCGGATGCGGGCCATGACGGACCTCCGGGGCGGGTCAGAGTCGGTAGGACTCCAGCGAGAAGAACAGGACGTTGCCGCGGCCCAGCTCGGGCCGCTGTTGGGTCAGCCACTCCAGGATGTCCAGGTATGCGCGCTCGCGGGTGCCGCCGGGCGCGACGGTCAGGGTGCCGTTGTGGGTGACGACGGCGTAGCCATTGGTCACCGGGTACTGGAGGGTGATCAGCCAGGTGTGGGTGGGCTCGGCGGCCGGGGCGGCGGTGGCGGTGTCGGACACGGTGCCTCCGGTTCTCAGGAGCGGGTGGTGGCGACGGCGTCGCCGGCCGCGGTGCGCTCGACGACGGGCTTGTCGAGGTCGCGGTGGCCGAGGTGGACGGTGATGCCGGCCTTGCCGAGGCGCTTGGCCAGGGCCATGGCCACGGTGGGGGCGCGGTGGCGGCCGCCGGCGCAGCCGATCACGATGTTCAGCGGTGCCTCGGCCGGGCCGGCGTCGAACGCCTCGGCCAGCAGCGCGGTCGCGCCGATCAGCTCCCGAATGCCGGAGGTGTTGAGCACCGCCCGGCGCACCGGCACGTCGAGGGCGGTCATATGGCGCAGGGCCGGGTCGACGTGCGGGTCGCGAAAATGGCGCCGCAGGTCGATGACGAGGGTGGCGAACGCGGGCGGGGCACCGTGCAGGTAGCCGAAACTGACCAGGCGAATGTCGGTCACGGACATGACTGGCCCTTTCGTCAGCGGGTCTGCTGGATGAGGGAGCCGAGCAGCTCCGGGCGGTTGGTGGCGCCGAGCGAGCGGCCGGCGGTGGTGAACAGGTGCCACCAGTGGGCGGTGCCGTCGTCGTTGCTGGTGTGGGCGCAGGTGAAGCCGTGGAGCGGGAAGACGTCCACGACGCGGGTCTGGGCGAACGCCGGCGGCGGGGTCGGGATGTGGTCGGTGTTCATGGCGGGCTCCTGGGAGGTCTCAGGCGGCGGCCGGCGCGTCGACGGCGCCGTGCTGCTCGTTGAAGCGCTTGTAGAGGCGGTTGACGTAAGAGGGGGCGCGGGTGGAGCGGCGGGCGGCCTCGTTCTGGGAGACGCCCTCGCGCCAGCACTGCTCGATCACGCGGGCGGCCTCGCTCTGGTCGAGACGGGCCGCGGCCGACTCAGCCGGGTCGTCGTCCTCGGCGTCGGTGTTCACCTCGTCGTCGGCGGTGAATACCTCGGGCTCCGGAGTGTTCACCGGAGCCGGTTCGGCCGGGTACACCGGTCCGTCGATCACGTCCTCGGCGCCGGCCGGGGCCGGGCCGTCGACGGATTCGACGGGGTCGACCGGGGCGGGGTGAATGGGGGTGAGCGCCGGGTGAACGGGCTCGGCATTCACCACGACCGCCGGAGCGGCCGGGAGTGCTTCCGGGGTGCTCGTGCCGGGCTTGGGCGGCAGGGGTTCGGCCGGTTGCGGGGCGGCGGTGAACGGGGTGAGCGGGAGGGTGAACAGCGGGGCGTTCACCACCTGCCGGGCGGCCTGCGGGATCGCGGCCGGCCGGGTGCGGAGCGGCGGACCGGGCCGCTGGGCGAGGCGGGCCATGGCGCGGCGGTAGGCGGGTCCGGCCTCGGCGACGAGCAGCAGCAACAGCGGCGGGATGAGGTGGATCACGACGCCGACCAGGTCTTTCGCCAGCGCGGCGGCCCCGATGTTGAGCCACACGGTCGCCAGGCCGGTGACCCACCGGAAGGCGGCCGGCCAGCGCCCGGCGCTCACGCCGTAGCGGGCCAGGGTGCTGTCCGCTTGCAGGCTCAGGATGAAGCACCCGTCGCCGGCGACGGCCATGATCGGGCCGGTGCCGTAGCCGGGTGAATGGGCGTCGATGAACGGGGCGGCGGTGGACATGCTCACCGCGACGACCGCCCCCGTCAGCACCCACGTTCCGGCGCTGATCACCCGGGAGGTCCGGCGGATCTGGGCCTTGGTGGGGACCTCGGTGAGCACCGGGTGAGTACCCCCGCCGGAGCGGTGAACGTTCACCCCGGGCTCCCGGTGTTCACCCGGGCCCGGGAGCGGGTCGCCCTACGCAGCAGGCCGGCGCGCTCGCGCTCGTTCAGACCGCCGAAGATGCCGTGCGGCTCCCGACGCTCCAACGCGTCGTCGAGGCACAGCAGCTGGACCGGGCACCCGGCGCAGATCATTTTCGCGCGACGTTCGGCCCACTCGGCGGCCTCCGGCCCGATCTCGTCCGGGTCCGGGTAGAACAGGCCGGTGTCGGCGTCGGCGCAGGCGGCGCCGCGCAGGTCGCCGTCTCCGTTCGGGCGGTACTCGGCGAGCACCGTGGCGGCCGGGCGGGCGGCCCGGTGCGGATTGCGGATGGCGGCCATGAACCGCCTGCCCTTGAGCGTCATCAGGCCGCCGCCTTCCAGGTCCGCACCCGGCAGCGTCCGGCGGTGTGCATCAGCGAGGACGCGAACCGGGCCGCCGGCCCGTCCAGGTCCCGCAGAACGGCCTGCGCGACATCGAGCCGGGCCCGCCGGTCCTCGGGGGTCTCGTCCTCGGTGCCGGTGAACAACTCGGCGTCGATGCCGAAGCCGAGTGCGAGTTCTGCGAACTCGTCCGGCGTCGCGGCATCCTGGCCTGCGACAATCAGTTTCATGGGTCGTGTTCCTTCACTCGGACGGCCCTGAGCGGTCCCGGTGTTCCCGCACCGGGACCGCAGCCGTGTTGGGGTCGGACGATCGACGAGCGTCCGCGCGGACCCGACGTACCTCCGCCGAGGCGGCGGGACGCCGGGAACCGTGACCGCTGGTCGACGCCTCACCGGCCAGTGGCGCGGTGAGGCGACCTATGTCTCTTGCGGTCGATCGGTTTCATCGGGACACCTCCTTCGGTTGAGCGGGCAAGGGAAACGCACTGCAAGGGGGGCCACGCCCCCACTCTCCGGCCGTTGCTCGCGGTCACCGGGCCACCTCGCCAGTCGGGGCCGAAGCCCCTGTCCCCTGGCCTTTGCGGAGATTGCAGCGTCCTCCGCCTCAGCTCGCAGACGCCCCTTTGGAGGGGCTGTTGCACCACTCCGGCAGGCGCGTTTGCGCAGTTCAGAGCAGCCCAAAGAAGGGCTGTCAGTTCGTCAGCCTCGCGATGCGAGACATGTTGAACATGTCTCTTACGATGCCGAGAAGCCGACGCTTCGTCAAGTCCTTCGCTTGGTCTGGCCGGTGAGTTCCGGCCGCGCATCAATAGATTCGGCCCTCCGGCCCTGTCGGAACACGGCGCGTCTGGACGGCTACGGTCCGACTTCGCTACGGTCGAAGTCGTCCCGGATCGTCCAAGCGCCGCACCATCGTCCAGGGGAGGGCGAGATGGCCAATGAGAGGCTGCGAGGGGCAATCCTCGCCAGCAATTTGACGATTGAGCAGATCGCGGAGCGGCTCGGCGTGAGCTCGCGAACCGTCGAGCGATGGGTGGAGGCCAAGGGCGAGCGCCGGCCGTACCGGCGCTTCCAGTACGCGCTCGCCAACCTCTTGCAGCGAGACCTGTCGGAACTCTGGTCGGACGAGCAGACCAGCAGCGCGGCGGCGGAAGCCGGACGGGCCGAGCTGGTGAAGCTGTACCCGCACCGCGCGGTTGTGCCGAAGGAACTGTGGACATCGCTCTACGCGAAGGCCGCGCGACACTTCGACCTGGTGGTGTACGCCGGATTCTGGCTCTCGGAGGACCCGCTGTTCTTCCGCCTCGTCCGAGAGAAGGCGCAGGCCGGCGTGCCGGTACGGCTCATGCTGGGTGACCCCGACTGCGTGGGCGTGGCTCAGCGGGGCGAGGATGAGGGGATCGGCCCGGCGATGGCGGGCAAGATTCGCAACGCGCTCGCCAACTACGCGCCGCTATTCGGCGTCCCCGGAGTCGAGTTCCGGCTCCACTCAACGACGCTCTACAACTCGCTCTACCGAGCCGATGACGACCTGCTCGTCAACGGACACGTCTACGGTGTCGGCGCCTATCTGGCGCCGGTGATGCACCTTTCCCAGGTGCCCGGCGGAGAGCTGTTCAGCACGTACGCGGCGAGCATCGAGCGGATCTGGGAGAGCTCCCGGGCCATCACCTCGCCACATCTTGAAAGTGAGGCCGCATGAGCCGCATCGACTACTTCCATGACCCGGCCGCCCCGCCGGCGAACTCCGTTGTGCCCTCCGTTACCGCCGTCGTGACGGACACCGATGGGCGGCTGCTGCTGATCCACAAGACGGACAACAACCTGTGGGCCCTCCCCGGCGGCGGGCACGACATCGGGGAGTCCGTGGCGGACACCGTGGTTCGTGAGGTCCGGGAGGAAACGGGGATCGACGTCGAGGTGGCTGCGGTCGTCGGCCTCTACACGGACCCTGGTCACGTCATGGCCTACGACGACGGGGAGGTCCGGCAGCAGTTCTCCATCTGCTTCCGGGCACGCCCTGTCGGTGGCGACCTGCGGACGAGTTCGGAGTCGAAGGAGGTCCGCTGGGTGAACCCAGCGGACCTCGACGACCTGGACATTCACCCGTCCATGCGGCTGCGGATCAAGCACGGCTTGGCATCGGACCGCACCGAGCCGTACATCGGCTAGGCCGACGTACCGATCTGGAGCAGCCGGCCCTCGATGCGTCGCGAGGCCGCATCGATCTCCGGCTGGGCGCGGCGGATGAACCGGCCGACGACGCTGTCGGGGCCGTATCGCCCCACGATCTCGGCGATCCGGTCGGGCGTCGTCGTCGGCTTGCCGTCCGGAGTGGTGGTCATGTCGCAGTAGATCAGTGCGTCGACCAAGTTGGGTTCCTCCAGCGGGAACTCCGCCTCCAACTCCCGGCGAAGGCCCCGTTCCTCGGCTTCGAGCAGGGCACAGGAGTGGTGGGCGACCAGGCGCACGACGCGCTCGTCCACGTTCTCCGCGCGGAGGAACCGCGCGCCGTCGAGCGGGTGGAAGCCCGTGTCGACGATCCGCGGAGAGTAGCCGACGTCGTGCAGGACTGCTGCGGACTCCAGCAGCTCAGCATCCGGGCCGAGGATGCCGGCCAGGGTGCGCGCCTTGCTGGCCACCCCCTTGGAGTGGTCCCAGCGGCGCGGCAGGTCGGCGGACAGAAGGGATTCGGCAAGCTCGTATGCCCACACGATGGCATCCGTTCCTAGGTGGCTGCGGTCAGGAGTGATTGGCGGGAAGGGCGCGGACGTGCCGCCCCTTCCCATGGCGGACTTCGAGAACGCCAGCCCCTTCCAGCTGAGCGAGGGCGCGTCGGACGGTGCCCCGCGCAGCGCCTGTTGTCCTGGTGAGTTCCTTCTCGGACGGGAACTCGGCGTCGACGCCGAGTTCGTGAACCAGGGCGGCGAGCTGGTCGAACACCGGGATCTTGGGCACGGATCCGACAATGAGCCACCCGACGCCTGGTTGCGATCGGATCAAGCCCTCGGCCGCGAGGACGTCGAGGGCGCGCTTCACCGTGGTGCGGGCGACGTCGTGCTCCTTCATCAGGTCGGCTTCCGATGGAAGCGACGCCATGGTGGAGTCTCCGCTGATCTTGGCGCGCAATGCGTCGGCAATCCGCAAGTACGTACCGCGCGGGCTCCGCTCAGGCACTGGGCCGCTCCTTCCGTAGGTGGATACCTAGACAGGATGGACGATCCCAGGGGCAGGTTGCCAGCCTCGGCGGCAGCCTGTCCCTAACCTGCGGTGAGCTGGGGTGATCTCACCCGACTGCGACATCAGCTTCTGACATCAACGACAGCGGACACCGGCAACCCCACCGGCATTCAGGTGGATCATTGCCGAGCCGCGATCACGGGCGTGTGCAGCTACGGACACCGCCCGATCGAACTGACAAAGCAGATGTCACCGGTGCGCGTCCTCGAACTCGCCACCGACCACGCGGGCGTCGTGATGACCGTGTACGACGCCGAGGCCCACCGCTGCCTCCCCACCACCGCCGAAGCCGTGCTGCGCGCCGGGCGCCGCACCGCCGCCGCCCTCGCCGAGGCGGCCGGGCTCTCCTGAGCCGTCAGCGCGGCCGGACCGGCTATCGCCCCACGACGAGGGCGCGCAGGCCGTGGCCGCGTTCCATGGCCTCCAGGTCTCGTTGCAGCGGCGGCCGGGGGACGGCCAGGACCGGGCAGGCCGCGTGGCGGACGCAGTAGGCGGTGACGGACGGGCGCAGCGCGCGGGAGAGGCGTCCGCGGCTGCTGCCGGCGCCGAGGATCAGCAGGTCGTCGGCGTGGTCGGCGCAGCGGACCAGACTGTGTCCGGTGTCGCCGCGGACCGCCTGGCAGCGCAGCCGGGCTCCGGCGTAGCGGCCGGCGAACGCCTCGTCGAGGGCTTGGCGCAGTCGCGCGACGGCGGCGTCGCGGCCGGCGGTGATGGCGGCCGGGCAGGGGGTACGGCGGTAGCCGAGTTCCTCGCCGGCCGAGGTCCAGCAGAGGACGGCGAGCACCTCGACGTCGGTGCGGCGGGCTTCGGCGACGGCGTGGTGGAGGGCGGCGATGCTGCCGAGCGAGCCGCTGACGCCGACGACGATCCGGCCCTCACGGTCGGGCCGCTCCGCCGCCTCGTCCGTGCCGGCCATGCCGCTTTCCGCCATGGTTCGCCCCGCCTCTCGGTCCGTCCCGCCGTGCCGTGCTGTCGTCTCCCAGCAAAGCGGGCGGGTGCCGCGCGCCCCGCGTCCGTTGACGCGGCTCTGACGCGCGGCCGGGCGTTCCGTACGCGTCCCTGATGCGGCTACGGACCCTCGGTCAGGCCGTGTCCCGCTTGACGGCGCCGCCGTGCGCCGTTCGGCTGCCGGCCGCGCCCGGTCGGCGGGGCGAGCGTCCCCAGCCCACCGGGTGTGCAGGATGGCGGCCATGAAGAGCGCACTCCCCATCCCCGTCCGCGGCGTCGGCGTCCTCCTCACCGCCCTCTCCCTTGCGGCCTCCCCGAGCGCAGCCTCCCCGAGCGCGGCCGGGACCGAAGTCGGGACCTCGGTCGGCGAGGGCCGCCCCGCCCGTACGACGTCCGCCTGGTTGCCCTGGTGGGGTGGAGACGGCGCGCTGGACGACGCCCTGCAGCACGCCTCGCAGCTCCACACCGTCAGTCCGTTCTGGTACGAGGCCACGTCCGACACCACCGTCGACGGCTACCCGGGCGCCGGCGATCAGCGGATCGTCGACCAGCTGCACGGCAAGGGGATCAAGGTCGTGCCCACCGTCATCGAGACCCCCGGTGCCGAGGCCATGGCGGAGCTCCTGGGCGACCCGGTACGCCGCACCGCCCACGCCGACGCCCTCATGGCGGTCGCCGCGAGCGCCGCGTACGACGGCCTCGACCTCGACTACGAACGCATGGCCGAGACCGACGACGAGCAGCTGCGCGAGCGGGTCCGCGTCGGCTACGACGCCCTGACCGGCGAGCTGTGCGCCCGCCTGCACGCCGGCGACAAACAGTGCGTCGTCACGGTCATGCCCCGCACCCGCGACTCGGGGCAGGCCTACGACTACGCGCACCTGGGCAGGGTCGCCGACCGGGTGCGCATCATGGGCTACAACCTCCACGACGCACTGGGCCGGCCCGGCCCGCTGTCCTCGCTCGCCTGGTACGAGGAGTTCCTCGGCTACGCCACCGGCGTCGTCCCCCGCGAGAAGCTGGAGGTCGCGCTGCCCGCCTACGGCTGGGACTGGACCGTCGGCTCCACCGACCGCGCCAAGCACGTGACGTCCACCGAGGCTGAGGCGCTGCGCCGGGACAGGCAGGCCGCGTACGTCTTCGACGAGGCCTCCGGCACACCGCACTTCACCTACACCGACGGTGGCAGGCGGCACGAGGTCTGGCACCAGGACGCGCACGGCAGCGCCGCCCACCTGGCGGTGATGGGGAAGTACGGCGTGCGCAACAGCGGCCTGTGGGCCCTGGGGTTCGAGGACCCAGGGCTGTGGCAGGCACTCGCGCAGCAGTAGCCCGCAGCACGGAGCGCCCGGTGCGTCCTGCCGGCAGGTGGGGCGGAGCCGCCCGTACTGCGGCCGTCGGACCCTAGGACCGGAAGTCCCAGGCGGGGAAGTCGTAGTCGTCCCACAGGGCGCGTTCGTCGTCGTGCGGCGCGTACCGGACGCTCGGGTCGAGGTCCCAGATCCGGGTCGCCCGGCTGTCCGGTGTGTAGCTGGGCCAGCCCGGCTCGCCCCGGCGGGCGAAGGAGGTCCAGGCCGCCATCATCCGGTCGGACAGGCGGGTGAGCAGGGGCCGCTGCTCGGCGACGGTCTGCGCGCCGCGCGGGAGCGGGCCGAGGTCCAGGCCGCCGAAGACGAAGGGCAGTTCCAGGGTGTGCATGGCGCCCAGGTTCTGCGCGGCCGGCAGCCCGGGGACGTAGGGCACGTGCCAGTCGAACTGGTAGACGTAGGTGGGCCGCCAGCGGGACTGGGCCTCGGCGAGGCGCAGGGTGGGCACCCGCTCCACCTGGTCGGTGATCATCGCGTTCACCACCCGGCCCTCGGCCAGCCCCGGGCGGTTCGCGGCGTAGTGGTCGTACATCTGCTGCTTGCGGTCGGCGAGGACCGCGGGCAGGCTCCGGTAGGCGCTCAGCGGGTAGTCCAGGATCTTGGGGTTGAACAGCGCCCAGTAGTCGGTCTCGTTCTCCGTGGTGCCGGTCATCACGTCGACGTGACGGGCGCTTCCGGCCGCGACCCGCTCGACCACGGGTCCCGGCACCAGCGAGCCGTCGATGGAGGGCCCGAAGAAGACGGCGGAGGAGAGCCCGGACAGCCCGCTCTGCGCCTGCTCCTGGAGTTGCAGGACCTGCTGGGTGGTCAGCCGGTCGAGGTCGGCGACCGACCGGATGCCCCCGGTGGCGAGGATGTGCCGGGCGGTGTTCTGCGCGGCGTCCGCCGTGTGCACCAGGTACCCGGGCCCGCTCTGGACGATGGCGTGGCGGAAGAGCCGCTCGGGGTGGTCGCCGGCCAGCATCGCGCTGATCGAGATCGCGCCCGCCGACTGTCCGAAGACGGTGACGTCGTCCGGGTTCCCGCCGAAGGCTGCGACGTGCTGACGGACCCAGGCCAGCGCGGCCCTCTCGTCGCGCAGGCCGTTGTTGCCCGAGCCGGCGTAGGCCGGGTCGAGCGAGCCGAGTTCCGTCCAGCCCAGGATGCCGAGCCGGTAGTCGAGGTTCACCACCACCGTGTCGCCCCGCGCGGCCAGCCGGCCGCCGTCGAAGACCGCCTGGCCGGCCGAGCCGAGCTCGTCCGCACCGCCGTGCAGGAACACCATCACCGGCTTGTCCGCGCCTCGGGCCCGCGGTGCCCACACGTTCAGGTACAGGCAGTCCTCGACCCCCTCGCCACCCGCGCTCAGGTCCTGTGGGCAGCCGGGCTTGGCGGCGGTGGCCGGGAGCGTGCCCCGCCAGGCCGCGGCCGGCTGCGGCGGGCGGAACCGGCGATCCCCGGTCGGGGGCGCCGCGTACGGCACTCCGAGGAAGGCGCAGCGGCCGTCCTGCGCCACGCCCTGGACCCGGCCGGCCGAGGTGGTGGCCCGGCACCCCCGCGTCACCCCCTCCGCCGCCCCCTGGGCCTCGGCCGGAACGGCCGCCGCCGACACCGTCAGCAGCAGTGCCGCCGCGGCCGTCACCACCCTGCCCCACCGCTTCACCGTGCGCACCCGTGCCACCCTGCGCTCCCTCCGACGTGGACGCCCCGGCGGGGCCGGGACGTGATGCCGGCTCAAGCGTGCTCGGGTGCCCGGTGCGCTGTCCTGGCCGCCGGGGTGGACTTTCCGGGTCTCCACCCCGGGATGGAGAGGGTGGAGACCAGCCGCACCGCGGATGTTCTGCGCGGTGTCACGCACGCCGAGCGGCACCAATAACTCGGCTGCCGCCGAGGTGAACTGTCGTCGCATCAGGTTCTCGTGGCCCCGACCCCCGGTGTCCGCGCCGGACGCCACGGCGCGACCCGCCGCCACCTCACGCCTCAACTGGTCGTTCCACCAGCGCACTTGCTCACCATCGGATCATCCCGCCCGACGGACACCGCACGGGACCAGCAAGACCACCGGGAGCACCGGGAGCAGCGGGACCAGGGGGACCGGCGGCCGCTCAGGCGTCGGGCGGTGCGGCCTCCCAGAGGTCGGCGAACATCCGGTCCAGGTGCTCTTCGCCGATCGGGGGAACGGGCAGCGGGTGGGTGGCCTGGGCACGGAAGCCGTCGAGCAGCAGGGCGAGGTAACGGCGCCAGAGGTCGGGGCGCAGTTCGGTGGTGGCGGGCAGGGCGCGGCAGAGCGGGCCGAGCATGAACAGCAGGTCCATGGTGACCACGTCGCGCCGCATGGTGCCCTGCTCCTGGGCGCGGGCGATGAGGGCGCCGACGGTGGCGGCGTTGCGGCGGCCGATCTCGATCATGCCGGGGATGGTGGGGATGGCCTGGGTGACCAGGTCGTTGATGCCCCGGTCGGCGGCGACGAGTTCGAAGATCCGCTCGTAGTAGCGTTCCAGGGCGGTCCAGGCGTCCTCGGTGGCGAGGGCTTCCTCACCCGCCCCGGTCAGGGTGGCGGCGGCGTCGGCGAACACCTCGCCGATCAGCGCCTCGCGGGTCGGGAAGTGACGGTAGAGGGTGGCGTTGCCGACCCCGGCCTCCTTGGCGATCTGGTCCAGCGGGACGTCGAGGCCGTTCCGGGAGAACATGTCGCGGGCGGCGGCGAGCAGCAGATCGCGGTTGCGCTGCGCGTCGCGCCGGAGCCGTCCCGGGGGGTTCGCGCTGCTCGGTGCCATGCCCCGACCCTAGCAATCCCGGAGGCGGGCGGCCGGGCGGCGACCGACTACCGTACGAAGGCACCGGGCCCGCGAGAGCCGGCGGCAGGGCCCACGGGCCCGGGCCCGCAAGGGGCCACGAGGAGACGAGGGGGCGGCCATGGCCGACGTGGTGGAGTTGCGGTACTACCCGGTGAAGGGGTGCGCCGGGGTCCAGGCGGCCAGCGCGGAGCTGACCTTCGCGGGCCTGGCCCACGACCGGGCGTTCATGGTGGTGGACGAGGACGGCGTGTTCCGCTCCCAGCGCCGGGACCGCCTGCTGGCCGCCGTCCGCCCGACGGTCGGGGAGGACGGCCGCCGGCTGACCCTCGCCGCGCCGGGCGTCGCACCCGTGAGCGTCGCCGTGGACACCGAGGGCCCACGCCGGGCGGTGCAGCTGTTCGGCGCCCCGTTCTTCGGGATCGACCAGGGCAAGGAGGTCGCCGACTGGCTGGCCGAGGTACTGGGTGTGCGCAGCCGGCTGGTCCGGGTGCCGCCGGAGCACGACCGGGTGACCGACGGGCTGACTCCGGGCACCTCCGGCTACGCCGACAGCTGCGCGGTGCACGTGCTGTCCCGTGCCTCGCTGGAGCGCTTCAACGCGCTGAGCGGTGGAAGCCCGCTGTCGGTGGACCGGTTCCGCCCGAACCTGGTGGTGGACGGCTGGGCCGAGCCGCACACCGAGGATCTGGCCCGCCGGATCACCGTGGGCGGCGCCGAGTTGGGCTACGCCAAGCTCGCGATCCGCTGCGCGGTGACGCTGGTCGACCAGTCGACCGGCGCGAAGGCCGGTCCGGAGCCGCTGCGGACGCTGGCCCGCTACCGCCGGGCGGCGGCCGGCGGGGTCGCGTTCGGCAGCAAGTTCGCCGTCCTACGACCCGGCACGCTGCGGGTCGGGGACGAGCTGGCGGTGAACGCCTGGGGGCCGTCCGAGCTCTGAGTCCGCACCAGGGCCGTGTCCGGACCGACGGCCCCGCCGGGCGCCCCGGCGGCCCCGGCGGGGAAGTGCGCCGGGGCCGGGAAGGGTGGAGCGGGGGGCGCGCTTCAGCAGCCCTGGTCGATCAGCGAGAACGTGGCGTAGTGGTCGCCGGTGTAGTAGTCCTCCTGGGTCTCCTGGCCGGTGATGATCCGGCGGGTGCCACGGGTCGGGGCGCCGGGCGTGATGACGGTGTACTCGTGGTAGTAGCCGTAGGACTGGCTGGGCAGGACGTGCTCCCGGTTCTGGAACACCACACCGTCCTGCGAGTACGGGAACGGCCCGTCACTGGCGATCAGGTTGAGGGTGTCGGTCGCCTCGGCCGGGAGGGCGGACAGACACACCGTGCCGCTCACGTCGGCGTGCGCCTCGGTGGCGACGGCGACGGGCGCGAGGGTCATCAGGGCGACGGCGGTGACGGCGGCAGCGCGGGTCTTCCACGCGCGTAGAGTGCGAGTCATGTCCATCAGTGTGGCGAGCCACCGACAACTCCGGAAGCCCTCCGACGAAGTGTTAACCGGCGGGTAACTCCCGTGTCCGACGAGCGACTTGACTCGTATTCCGGCCCCACGTCGAGCCCCGCCGGAACCGTTCACGAACCGCCCCGACACCCCATGGGTCGACCGCCGTCGAACTAGCGCCGCCGCCGCTGTCGGCATCCTCACACCTTCCCCACGTTCGCTTCCCGCTCCAGTCGCGCCGCATAGAGTCGGCGACGGATCATGTCGGGCCGGAACGACCGCTGACGGGGTGGGCATGGGTACGGGAACGGGAATGAACACGGGCGCCGGGGCGGGTGCGGGCACGGAGGCGAGGTCGGCCACGGGCGCGGGCACTCCGCTGACGGCGCGGCAGCTGATCGGACTGCTGGTCGACCCGGGCAGCTTCCAGGGCTGGGACGAGCCGCCGGCCGACCCGCCCGCCGACCCCGGCTACCGCGCCTCCCTCCACCGGGCCCGCGAACGCACCGGCCTGGACGAGGCCGTCCTCACCGGCGCCGGACTGGTCGGCGGGCGACCGGTGGCGCTGGTCGCCTCCGAGTTCGGCTTCCTCGGCGGCTCGATCGGTGTCGCCACCGCCGAGCGCATCACCCGCGCCGTCGAGCGCGCCACCGCAGAACGGCTGCCGCTGCTCGCCCTGCCCGTCTCCGGCGGGACGCGCATGCAGGAGGGTTCGGCGGCCTTCCTGTGCATGCTGCGGATCACCGCCGCCGTCCAGGCACACCGCGCGGCCGGACTCCCCTATCTCACCTATCTACGGAACCCGACCATGGGCGGGGTCTTCGCCTCCTGGGGCACGCTCGGCCAGCTGGTGTTCGCCGAGCCCGGCGCCCGGCTCGGCTTCCTCGGCCCGCGCGTGTACGAGGAACTGCGCGGCGTGGAGCTGCCCCCGGACGTGCAGCGGGCGGAGACACTGGCCGGGCGCGGCCTGGTGGACGCCGTCGTGCCGCCGCAGGAGCTGCGCGAGCTGGTCCGCCGCACGCTCGCCATCCTGGCCACCGCCGGGCCTGCCGCCCCCGCCGGGACTACCGCTGAACCCACGGACACCGCCGGGAGGCCCGAGCCCGAACCCGCGCCCGAGGCCGCCCCCACCGAGCGCCCCGACGCCTGGGACTCCGTCCACCGCACCCGACGCCCCGACCGCCCGGGTACCCGCGAGCTGCTGCGCCGCACCGCCGAGGAGCTGGTGCTGCTGGACGCCCCCGGCGGGCGGGACGGCGCGCTGGTCCGCGCGCTCGCCGTCCTCGGAGGCCGGCCGGTGCTGGTCGTCGGCCAGCAGCGGCAGACCCCGGAGCACGAGCGCCCGTTCACCGCCGCCGACCTGCGGGCCGTCCGGCGCACCGCGCGGGTGGCGGAGCAGCTGGGGCTGCCGCTGGTCACGGTGGTGGACACGGCAGGGGCCGAGCTGTCCGCCCAGGCCGAGCTGGACGGGATCGCGGTCGAGATCGCGCACTGCCTGACCACCCTGCTCGCGCTGCGCACGCCCGTCCTGGCGGTGCTGCTCGGCCAGGGTTCCGGCGGCGGCGCGCTGGCACTGCTCCCGGCAGACCGGGTGATCGCCGCCGGGCACGCCTGGCTCGCACCACTGCCGCCGGAGGGCGCCTCCGCGATCGTCCACCGCGACGGCGGGCACGCCGCCGAGCTGGCCCGCACCCAGGGCATCGGAGCCCGCCACCTGGCGGAGGTCGGGCTGGTGGACGAGGTGGTCGAGGAACGGCCGGACGCGGCCGACGAGCCCGCCGCGTTCTGCGCCCGGCTCGGGCTGGCGGTCGGTACGGCGCTCGACGGGCTGGCGACACGGCCGGAGCCGGACCGCCTCGCGGCGCGTGCCCTGCGTCACCGCCGGCTCGGCGACCTTCGCTGAACGCCCGGCGGCCTCCACCGAGGACTTCGCCTCCTGCACCGCCTTCACCGATGACATATCGGATATGACGGATATGGCGATGGAAATGGGCGAGGCGGGTGTGGCGCCGGTCTCACCGAATGCAAGGTCATCTGCACGCAAAGTGCCGCCGGCAAATCGTCGAGTAACGGACAAATCGACCTAACCGGTGAGTGCGCTCACATCGACTTGTGGTCAACGACGGGCGATAGTGGCCCGATCCGGACGGCCGCGCCGCTCACGGGGCGGGCAGGTGCGCAGGTCACCACGGTCGGCGCGGTCGGCGCGCCACCCGCAACCGAGCCTTCGAATCCAAGGCGGCCACACCCGGTACGACGGCGCGTCGTACCAAGGGGGTCTTGGCAGCGGCCGATTCCGTCTGGCAACAATTACTCCATCGCCAGCCGCCCCGGACACCTGTCCCGCCGGTCAGCGGCTAACTGCCACATCACGCCCCGCGACCTTATCGGCCCCTGCCCGGCCACGGTCCAAGCGGGGCGTGACCCGGCCCAACCTGATTGAGGTCTTGTTCTTCATGCCCACTTTCAAGCTCCGTATGCGCACTTCCGCCGCTGTTCTGGCCGGCACCGCCGGTCTGACCGCACTGGGTGCGGGCGTGCTGCCCGCCACGGCGAACGCCGCCACCGCCTCCCCGAAGGCCCTGGCCGCCCAGATCGTCCCGGCCAACCAGCTGGCCTCGTTCAGCCAGATCATCGCCCACGAGTCCAGCTGGAACGTGACCGCGACCAACCCCAGCTCGGGCGCGTACGGCCTGGCCCAGGCACTGCCGGGCTCCAAGATGGCCACGCACGGCTCCGACTGGAGGACCAACCCGGTCACCCAGATCAAGTGGGCGCTGGACTACATGAACTCCCGCTACGGCAGCCCGAACGCCGCCTGGAACTTCTGGCAGACCCACCACTGGTACTAAGCCGACCGACTCGGCTCACCTGACTCCACCCGCATCCTGACCACTCCCCCCTCACCCCGGGGGTCGGACAGGGATCACCGGGGTGACCCCAGAGGGCCCGGGCCCGCGCGATCCGCGTGGCCCGGGCCCTCTCGTGGTTCTCCCGGGCCCTCTCCTGGTTTCTTCCCCGGCCCGTCCGGCCGACCCAGCCGGGGCGCGCCGACCCGGCTCGCTCCGCCCCCCGCGCTCAGAGCTCGCCGGTGAGCCCGAGCAGTTCCCGCATCCGTGCGTACTTGGCGGCCAGCCGCTCGGCGGTCGCGGCGTCCAGCGTGGCCAGCCGCGCCGGGTCCGAGTTGTGCGCGAGGTCGGCGCGCTTGACCAGCAGCGCGCCGGGCGTGGCCAGGATGCGCGCGGTGTACGCCTCGACCGGCTCGTCGCGGCGCCGGGTGAGCGCATCCACGATCGACTTGGCGGCCTCGGGCAGCGCGGCCCCCGCCAGCCACTCCCGGCTCAGCCGGTCGTCCTCGACGGTGTCGTGCAGCCACCCCGCCGCGATCTGGGCGTCGCTGCCGCCGCGCGCGGCCGTCCCGTGCGCGACCGCCGCGATGTGCTCGCCGTACGGGTGGCCGTTCTTGTCGACCTGCCCCTCGTGCGCACGGCGGGCGATCGCCTCCACCTCGGCCAGACTCAGGTATTCGGGCTCCATCGGTTCATCGTAGGCCCGTGGTCGGCATCGGTTCGGCCCAGAGCTCGTCTCACGATTCCCGCCGCGCGCTGATGCGACGCGAAGTGTGGGACGAGCCCCAGGGCCGTGGTCGGCCCGTTCGCGCCCGCTGGTTTACTGCCCCGGGGCGGGCGATCCCCGCGCCACCCGGCAGACCGTCCGAGTGATCCGAGGAACCATGCCCTCCCTGCACCCCCTGCTGTCCGGATTCGCCCCGATCTGGGCGCTCACCGGTGTCGGTTACCTGGTCGGCCGGACCGGGCTGCTCGGGCCGCACGCGGAGCCGGTGCTCAACCGGTTCGTCTTCCACGTGGCGATGCCGGCCGCGCTGTTCCTGATGATCGTCCGCACCCCGCTGGAACGGTTCGCCAACCCGTCGATACTCGCCTTCGCCGGCGGCACCGCCCTCGCGATCAGCCTCGGACTGCTCGCCGGGCGCCTGCTGTTCCGGCGCGAGTCCGGCGAGCTGGCGATCGGCGCGATGGCCTCCGGGTACGTCAACTCGGCCAACCTCGGCATCCCGGTGGCCATGCAGGTCCTCGGCGACGCCTCCTTCGTCGCGCCGGTGGTGCTGTTCCAGATCCTGGTGGTCACGCCCGCCGTCCTGGCCGTCCTCGACAGCGGCGCGGCCGGGCGCCGGGCCCTGCTCACCCTGCCGCTGCGCAACCCCATCCTGCTGGCCACCGCGCTCGGCGCCGCCGCCTCCGCCGCCGGCCTGCACCTGCCCGCCGAACTGAACCGCTCCTGCGAACTGCTCGGCGGCGCCGGCGTGCCGACCGCCCTGGTCGCCCTCGGCATGTCGCTGCACAACCGCCCGCCGGCCACCGGGCGTTCACGCCACGCCGAGGTCGGACTGACGGTCCTGATCAAGACCCTGATACAGCCGCTGGCCGCCTTCGCGGTGGCCGGCCCGCTGCTCCACCTGCCCGCCCACCAACTGCTCACCGTGGTGCTCTTCTCCGCCCTGCCCACCGCACAGAACGTCTACGTCTACGCCCGCGAGTACGGGCAGAGCGCCGGGCTCGCCCGGGACGTGGTGCTCTGGTCGACCCTGCTGTCGATGGCGACCCTCTCGGTGATCAGCTGGTCCCTCGCGCCGTAGGACTTGTCCGGCGGTTCCGCCCGGCAGGTGACCGCCACCCGTACCGGGCACGACAGTTGTCCCCCGCAAGCCGTACCACGTGGCCAGGCAGCGGCGCGATAGCCCGGCCTCGGCAGCGACGTGCGCGCTCGGCCGGCCAGCGTCGATCCGCAGGCACAACCGCAGACGCCCCTCGGGGGTCAGCGGTGCGTTCCGGTGCCCCTGCGGTCGGCGCTCCTGGACTCGGCGGACGCGCTCATCGGGAACCCTGAGATCTCAAGGCTCCCGCGTGAGCGGCTGTGCCTGGCGTCAACGTGCGAACTTCTCGATGGCCTCCGGGGTGACGGGGGTGAAGAAGTTGACGAGGTTGCCGTCGGGGTCGCGGAACAGCAGCGACCGGTTGCCCCAGGGCATCGTGGTGGGCTCGTTGACGAAGTCGGTGACGAAGCCGGTCAGGTTCTGGTGAACGCGGTCCACGTCGTCGACGCGGAACTCGGTGATCACGCTGTGGTTGGCCGCCGGGCGTGCGGAGCCCGGGGCGAACAGCGGTACGGTGCGGGTGCCGGCGATCGCGAGGGTGGCGTTGGGGGTCTTGAGTTCGGCGAAGTCCGTGGTGGCCCACATCGCCTGCACCCCCGTGGCTCGCTCGTAGAACTCGACGAGGCGCGCGACGTCGCCGGTAATGATGCGGATCGAGACGAAGTCCATGGTGATCTCCTTAGCTGATGGGGTCGCTGCACATCGCAGGCTAGGAGAAATAGTGGACAGAATCGGTCCTGTATTCGCCTTAGGCTGTGCACATGCCTCGACCCACCGGCCGCGTGCTGACACTCCTGGAGCTGCTGCAGTCGGGCGGCACCCGGACGGTGGCCGAACTCGCCGACCGTCTCGGCGTTGATGGGCGCACCGTGCGGCGGTATGTGGATCATCTGATCGACCTTGACGTGCCCGTGGAGTCGGTGCGCGGCCGCTACGGCGGGTACCGGCTCGCCCCCGGGTACCGTTTGCCTCCGCTCATGCTCAGCGATGACGAGGCGCTGGCCGTGCTGCTCGGCTTGGTCGCCGGCCGCCGAACAGGGTTGATGACGGCGGAGCGCACGGCGAGCGAGACGGTGTCGGCCAAGATCCGGCGGGTGCTGCCCAAGCACGTCGCCCGCCGGCTCGACACACTCCTGGAATCTCTCGCCTTCACGGATCAGCCCGGTGAGTTCGCCACCCCGGACGCCGGGGTCCTGCTCACCATCGCCGATGCGGTACGCCACCGCCGACCGGTCTCGATCAGATACACCGACCGCGACGGCCGGCGCAGCGAACGCACTCTGCACGCGTACGGGATCGTCGCCCATGCGGGCCGGTGGTACGTCACGGGCGCGGACCCCGAGATCGGCAAGGACCGAACCTTCCGGCTCGATCGCATCGCAGACGCGAGGACCCTGCCCGGCTCATTCGAGGCGCCCGTGGGTCCCGATCCGGCCCAGCGCGTGTTGTCAGGGTTCGCCACGGCTGAGTACCGGCATGAGGTGACCTTGCGGATCCACGGGACCGTCGAGCAGATCCGCGCCCACCTTCCCGCCAGCGTCGCGAGCCTGGAGGAGCAGGCGCCCACGGCGGGCAAGGACCGGGCGACCGAGCGCTGGCTGCGCGTCGAACTACGGGCGGAGCGGCTCGACTGGTTGCCTCCGGCACTCGCCTCACTCGACCGGCCGTTCGTCATCGAGCGCCCCGATGAACTGCGCGACCTCGTCATCGCGCTCGCCGATCGCCTCGCGTCCTCCGCCCGCCAAGCCTGACAGCGAGGAACCAAGGGCCGGAGCCTCCGCGCGACCCCAGCATCTGCCTGCTGCGCGAGGAGCACCCAGGGCCGCACTACGGCGAGTCCTGGTTCTGACACCCCGCCGGTCACTCCCGTCTGGCGGCGGCCACCACCTCGGTCATGGCCTCCAGGAAGCGCCGGGCCGTCGCCAGCTCCACCGGGTCGAACCGCCCCATCTCCGCGACCAGATCGCCGATCAGCCCGCCGAAGAAGCCCTGGCCCAACGCCATCGCCCGCTCCTCGACCACCAGCCGCACCTTCCGCCGGTCCTGCGGGTCCCGCTCGCGGCGGATCAGCCCGAGCCGCTCCAGCCGGTCCACCAGGCTGGTGGTGCCCGCCGAGTTCAACCGCAGCGCCTCCCCGAGCCGGCCCGGGGTGACCACCCGGCCGGCCCGGGCGGCGTCCAGCAGGTGGATCAGCGCCCGCAGATCGGTCGGATGCAGACCGTTGCGGGCCGCGAACTCGGCTCCGAACAGGTCGAGTTCGACGGTCAGGCCGCGCAGCAGGTGGACCAGTCGCAGCGGATCCTCAGCCTCGGACACCCTCTCGTCCTTCCTCCGGCACGCATGTGCCAATATTCTCTCGTTGAGCGAGATACTTGTGCAGCGAGTGATTCCATCATCCCCGCGGAGGCCCATCATGTCCGCCCGCACCGCCGGCTCCCCCACCCGCACCGCCGCCTTCCTCACCGCCTACGACGCACTGCTGGCCCGCTGGCCCGTCCCGGTCGAGCCGCACACCGTCCGAACCCCCCACGGCACCACCCGGATCAACGCCTGCGGCCCGCGCGACGGCCGCCCCCTCGTCCTCCTGCACGGCGGCGGCGCCACCTCCACCATGTGGTTCGCCAACGTCGCCGCGTGGACGGCCGCCGGGCACCGCGTCCTCGCCCTCGACCTGATCAGCGACCCCGGCCGCAGCGTCCACGACGGCGTCGCGCTCACCGACGTCCCCGGACTGCTCGGCTGGCTGGACGCCGTCCTCGACCGACTCGGCGTCCCCCGGGCCGACTTCTGCGGCCACTCCTACGGCGGCTGGATCGCCCTGGAGTACGCCCTGCACGCGCCCGAGCGGGTCGGCCGGCTCGCCCTCCTCGACCCCACCCAGTGCTTCGCCGGCTTCCGCCCCGGCTACCTGCTGCGCGCGCTGCCGCTCTTCCTCCCCCGCCGCGACGCCTCCCGGGCCCGCTCCTACCTCGACTGGGAAACCGGCGGCGGCCCCCGCCTGGACGCCGACTGGCGGGAGGTCTACGCCCTCGGGTACGCCGACTTCCCCGCCGCTCGCGTCATCACCGGGCCCCGCCCCGGCCCCGACCGCCTGCGCACCCTCACCACCCCGACCCTCGCCCTGTTCGCCGAGCACAGCCGCACCCACCGCGCCGCCCAGGTCGCCGAGGCCGCACGCCGGGCCCTGCCCGAGGCGACGGTCGCCGTCCTCCCGGGTCTCTCCCACCACAACCTCCCCATGGCGGGCGCGCCGGAGGTCAACCCCCGGCTGACCGCATTCCTCGCCGCCACACGCACCTGACCCCCTGACGCGGCCGACCAGTGCCGGTGGTGCATCGGCGGAGCCGCCAACGAAGCGGCGGTGGCTTCGCTCTGTCGAACATGCCGGTGGACAAGAGCCATCCGGGCGACGGGACCGGGAGCCGGCGCTGCTCTGCGCAGGGCGAACCCTGACCGATCGTGCCGAGCCTCGCCGTGAGGTGCCGGATCGGGCCGACTGGCGGTACGCCGCGATGGTCGGCCTGCGGGTCCGCCCTGGGAGGTCTGCCCTGGGAGGTCTGCCGGTCAGCGGGGCAGGGTCTGGGTGATGCGCCACCGGTCCTGCGGGGCACACCACACGCTCACACGCCCCACGGGCCTCCGAAAGAGGAGACTTCCTCCCCGGGACGGATCCATCCGGAGACAGATCCCTCCCACCCACCGGGCCTGCGGCATGACGGCGCCCCTGTCCGTCAACTCGGACAGGGGCGTCGAGTACCCAGCGCCGAGAGCGAGTTGGCTCTGCCGAACTCGGTCACCCGCCGGGCGGCGGCGGTCAGTAGATCAGGTATCCCGGACGGTGTCCTTCGTCGTCGATCTCCCCAGTGGCCTGGGCCCGCAGCTTGCGGGACAGTGCCTCCAGGGCTCGGGAGGCCGCGACCTCCTCGCCGATCCGGGCGAGCGGGCGGTCCTCCGTGCTCTTCACGGACTCGCCGTGCGCGCTCAGGCCCGGCGCCCTGGCTCCGGTGAGTCTGGCCTCGCAGGCCGTGTGTACACCGTCTTCCTCGAAGCTCAGCTCCACGTCCCACTGGTTGTGCATGCCACACCTCCTGGCAACGGCCCCCGTCGCACCTGTCCGGACCGGCACGGGCGGTGAGCGGTGTCGGCCGCTCACACCAGCGTGCGCCTGTGGCACCCGGGGCGGCAAGCGCGGCCGCCCCGGGCCCGCCTCGGCCCCCCGTGACTCCGCCGACCCGCCGTGACTCCGCCGACCCGCCCCGGCTTCCGGCGCCGCCAACCGGGCCTCGCCACCGCCCCGGCGGTACGCTGACGGAAACGCGCCGCGACCGCCGACCAAGCCCGGACCCGCCGGCGCGGCGCGGGCAGTGACAACCGGGTGGTCCCTCCGTGGCGGTCTTCCTCCTCGCCCTCGGCGCCGCCTGCTGCCTGGGCCTCGGATTCGTCCTCCAGCAGCACGCGGCGCAGCGGGCGCCCCGTGCCGACCTGCTGCGCTGGCGGCTGCTCCTGGACCTGATGCGGATGCCCGAGTGGCTGCTCGGCACCGGGTTCATGGTGAGCGGACTGATCCTCTCCGCACTCGCCCTCAACCAGGGCGAGGTCTCGCTCGTCGAGCCGCTGCTCGCGACCAATCTGCTGTTCGCCATGGCGCTCTCCCGGGTGCTGACCCGTCAGACCCTCGGCCGCTCGGGCTGGATCGGCGTGCTGCTGCTCGGCCTCGGGGTGACGGCGTTCATCGTGGCGGGTCAGCCCACCGGCGGCGGAGCGCCGGCCGGGGAACTGCGGCACTGGCTGGTGGTCGGCACGGTGGTCGGGCTGACCCTGCTGCTGGTCTCACTGGCCCGGCGGCTGCCGCTGTTCGAGGAGGCCACGCTGCTGGCCCTCGCCGCCGGTCTGCTCTACGGCCTTCAGGACGCGCTGACCCGCACCACCACCCAGCGCCTGGACCACAGCGGGCTGGATGCGGTCCTGCGCAGCTGGCAGCCGTACGCGGTGGTGGCGGCGGGCGTGGTCGGGCTGCTGCTGGTGCAGAGCGCCTTCGAGGCCGCGCCGCTGCGGATGTCCCTGCCAGCGCTGACCGCCGCCCAGCCGCTGTCCGGGATCGCCTGTGCGGTCGGTTTCCTCGGCGACCGGCTGCGGGTGACACCGGGCGCGCTGGCCTGGGAGTCGGTCGGACTGCTGGCCATCGTGATCGGGGTGGTCGTGATCGGCCGCCACCCGGCGATGCCGGGCAGCGCCGGCGACACCCTGGAAACGATCGGGGCTTCGCCGGAGGACGAACGGCCCGAGGACGGCACCGGCACCGGCGACAGCACCGGCGACGGGCCAGGGACCGGCACCGGGAACAGCCCCCGAAACGGCGACTAGGCGGACGGACGTGCTGGAGCGCCCAGGCGGACGCCGTGGCCGGCGGGGTGGTCTCGGGCGTCGGCGTGCTCTGTCTGGTCCGCGCCCGCCGGCTGGTCCGCGCCCGCCAGCCGGGCCTGCCCGCCGCCGGTTGCCCGCCGCGCTGACCGTACTCGGTACGGCGGTCGCCGCCCCGCTCGCCGTGGCCGTCGCCGCACAGCCTCCTTCGACCGAACAGCGGCGGTCTGCCGACGAACGGCGGCCGCCTTACGAGCGCGCCGGGACCGGCTCCGGCCGGGGCTCGACGGCGCTGCCCGGGCGGCCGCGCAGGCGGTCCATCTCGCGCCACTCCGGCCGCAGCCCGGCCAGGCTGGTGGTGGCGAAGTACAGGACGCCGCCGGCGAGCAGGGTGGGTATCAGCCCGACCAGGGCGACCGCCGCGCCGGCGAGGACGCCGCCGAGGGGGATGCCTGCCCAGGCGAGGGAGTCGCTGAGGGCGTGGACGCGCCCGAGGAGGGGGCGGGGCACCCGTTCGAAGAGCACCGCGCCGAGGATCGGGTTGAGGAAGCCGGAGCCGAGGCCGCCGACCGCGAACACCGTGAGCACCACCCACAGCGGCGCGTCGAACGCGAGCACCAGGTAGCGCGGCGCCCCGGCGAGCAGGAACCCGGCGAAGAACACCGTCCGCCGGGGCAGCCGGTGGGCGACGGCGGCCGCGGTCAGACTGCCGACGACGGCGGTGACACCGAAGGCGCTGGCGGTCAGGCCGATGGCGGCCGGGCCGTTGCCGGACTCCCGCGCCCAGACCGGGGTCAGGACGGTCATGAACCCGGCGTCGAGCAGGTTGGTGATGCCGATCATCACGATCACGGTGAGCAGCAGCGGCTCGGAGCGCAGGAAGGTGAAGCCCTCGCGGAACATCCGCCAGTAGCCGGCCGGTTCGGCCTCGGCCGAGGCCCCCTGCGCGCCGGCGGCGGTCGGCGCCGCCGAGCGCCCCATGCCGCGCGGCAGGGCGAAGGCGATGACGAGGGATCCCAGGGCGAAAGTGGCGGCGTTGACCACCAGCCCGGCCATCGGGCCGGTCACCGCGACCAGCCCTCCGCCGATCGCCGGGCCGACCGTGGAGGCCAGCCGTTCGGTGACGCCGGAGAGGCCGGTGGCGCGCTCCATCGGCACCCGGGCGTGGTCGGCCGCCTCCGGGACCATCACCGACTTGGCCAGGTCTCCGGGCCCGCGCATCGCGCCGATCACCGCGACCACCGCCAGCAGCACCCCGAACGGCAGCAGCCCCTGCGCGTGCAACAGCGGGACCAGCCCGGCCGCGACCGCGCTCACCGCGTCCGTCGTCCAGGACACCACGCGCGGCCCGAGCCGATCGACCAGCGGCCCGGTCAGCGCCTTGACCAGCACGTACGGCGCCATCTCGGCGAAGGCGACCAGGCCCGTCATGGTGGCGCTGCCGGTGGTGGCCAGGACGAACCAGGGCAGGGCGATGGCCGAGACCCGTGTCCCGGTCAGGGAGACGGCCGTGGCGGCGAGCACCCCGGCCAGCGGACGGAGGCTGCGCGCGGGCGCGTCGACGGCGGTGGTCACCGGGACTCCCCCTCCGCGGTGTCCGTGGTCGGGTCGGGCAGCACGTGGACCACCACGGACACCTGCTCGGCGCCCTCCGGGACCGGCCCCTGCGCGTCCAGCCGGCGGTAGCGCCGTACCACGGCGGAGAGCTCGCCGGCCAACTGCTCGGACTCCTCGGGCGTGAGGCGGAGCACCATGTCGCCGAGGTCGACCGCCTTGCGCCACTCCCGCGGCATCGTCTCGAAGGCGTCGATCGTGCGCTGGGCGGCCAGGGCGTGCGCGGTGAGGACGGACCGCAGGAAGCCGACGGCCGTCTCCGGCTCCTCGTCGGCCAGGTCGTCCCCCGTCCAGACGGTGAGCGTGTGCGCCGAACGCCACCACCGCTCGCGGGCGTTGCCGCGCTCCGGATCCTCCTCGACGAAGCCCGCGGCGGCGAGCTGACGGAGGTGGTAGCTGGTGGCCCCGGAGTTGAGCCCCAGCTGCTCGGCGAGTCTGGTCGCCGTGGAGGGGCCGCGCTTGCGCAGCAGCCCGACCAGCTGCATCCGCACGGGGTGGGCCATCGCCTTCATGCCCTTGGCCGTGAGGACGATCTGCGGGTCGTCACTGTGCATCCAGCCGCGTTCATCGGTCATGGCAGGAGCGTAGGACCGCAAAGGGTTCTTTGCAAAGGGTTTTTGCGAAGAAGTCTTTGCGGTTCGAACGGGGGTCGTCCGACGGCCCCGCCGGAGGCCCCGAAGGGAACGGGAACGGTCAGTCGTGCGCGACCACCAGCAGCAGCACCACGGTCAGCCCGCCGCCCGGCGTCGTCTCGACCGCCAGCCGCCCGCCCGCCGCCAGCACCAGACTGTGCAGGGCGGGCCCGACCGGCCCGTCGGCGCGCACGCCCGCGAGCAGCCACTCGCGTGCCCCGGGCAGCTCGGACGACCCCCGGTCGGACACCCGTATCTCCACCCGCCCGCGCGGCAGCGCCGCGCCGCTCAGCCCCGCCGACCGCAGCGCCGCCGCGGCCGCGCCCGACCCGCCCGCCATCCCGGCGCGGACCAGCACCCGCCCGCCGAGCGGATCGCGCCGGATCGCGTGGTCGACCAGCCCGGCGAGCGCGGCCTCCAGCCGCCGCGCGTCCCCGGCCACCACCGGCAGCCCGGGCGCCACCTGGACCGTCACCGCCGCCGCCCGGCCGCCGCCGCGCACCACCCGGCGCACCAGCTCGGCCACCTGGACGTGCCGCGCCTGCGGCTCGCAGCCGGCCAGTCGGCCGGTCCACCGAACGCGTTCCAGTTCCGGCCGGGACAGCGTCCGGGGCGTGGCCATCGCACCCGGATGGAACGGCCCGGCCTCCTCGCCCACCGCCCTGCCACCGGGCCCGCCCGACCCGCCGAGGGCGCCCAGCGCCCTGGCCCCCGACGCGACATAGCCCCAGAGCTTCCCGCGTGCCATCGCCCTGCCCCTCGTGCATCGCCGGCGGCCGTCATCAGTACTGCGGCCGACCCGCGCGGGCCGCTTCCCAGGCCCTCCCGCCAGCCTGAACCCCACCCGCCCCGATGACAATCCGGCTCCGGGACACGAACCGGACGCCGCCCCCCGCCGAGCGGCCGGTCCCGCACCCGCCGACCGGCGGGGCAGGCCCCGCGAGCGGGGCGGGCCGGGACGAGCAGGGCCGGACCGCCGAACCTAGACTGACCCCATGCCCCGGCTCAACGACCAGGTGCGGGAGCTGCTCCAGGAGTACGCCGACCTGATCAACATCACCGGCGGGGACGCCTTCCGGGCCCGCGCCTACGAGAAGGCCGCCCGGGCGGTGGGCGGCCACTCCGAGGACCTCGCCGGCCTGGACGTCAAGGGCCTGCGGCAGATCCCCGGCGTGGGCAGGTCCACCGCCGAGAAGGTCGCCGAGTACCTCGCCACCGGGCGGATCACCGCCCTGGAGTCCCTGCGCGCGATGATCCCGTCCGGGGTCCGGGAGATGATGGCCGTGCCCAGCGTCGGCCCCAAGCGCGCCCTCGCCCTCTACCGCGACCTCGGCATCGCCTCCGTCGACGACCTGGCCGAGGCGGTACGCTCCGACACGCTGTCCGACGTGACCGGCTTCGGCGAGCGCAGCGGCGAGAAGATCCTGCACGGCATCGAGTTGATGCGGCAGTCCGGCGGCCGGACGCTGCTCGACGCGGCCACCGAACTGGCCGAGCAGCTGGTCGCCGCGCTGTCCGCCGTCCCCGGCTGCACCCGCTGCACGTACGCGGGTTCGCTGCGCCGGATGCGCGAGACGGTGGGCGACGTCGACGTGCTGGCGACCGCCGCCGACTCCGCCCCGCTGATGGCCGCGCTCACCGAACTCCCGTACGTGGCCGAGGTGATCGCGAGCGGGCCGACCAAGACCTCGGTGCGCACCACCGGGGGCGTGCAGGTGGACCTGCGGGTCGTCCCGGAGGAGGACTGGGGCGCGGCGCTCGTCTACTTCACCGGGTCGAAGGCGCACAACATCAGGCTGCGCACGATGGCCGTCCGGGCCGGGCTGAAGCTGTCGGAGTACGGGCTGTTCGAGGTCGACGGCGGCGCCAAGGTGGTGTCCGCCACCGAGGGCGAGGTGTACGCGGCGCTCGGCCTGCCGTGGATCGCGCCGCCGCTGCGCGAGGACCGGGGCGAGATCGAGGCCGCCCTGCGCGGTGAACTCCCGGACCTGGTCCAGGAGTCGGACCTCCGCGGCGACCTGCACACGCACACCGACCTGACCGACGGGCTGGCCACCCTGGAGGAGATGATCGACACCGCAGCCGCCCGCGGCTACTCCTACTACGCCGTCACCGACCACGCGCCGGACCTGGTGATGCAGCGGATGACCGACGAGAAGATGCTCGCCCAACGCGAGAAGCTGCGCCAACTCGCCGACCGGCACAAGAGGTTGCGCCTGCTGCACGGCACCGAGCTGAACATCGGCCCGGACGGCGGCGTGGACTGGCCGCCCGAGTTCCTGGCCGGCTTCGACGTCTGCGTGGCCTCCGTGCACTCGCACTTCACCGCCGACCGCGCCGCCCAGACCCGCCGTCTGATCCGCGCCTGCGAGAACCCGTACGTGCACGTCATCGGCCATCTCACCACCCGGAGGATCGGCCGCCGCGGCCCGATCGACGTCGACCTGGACGCGGTGTTCGCGGCCGCCGGGCGCACCGGGACCGCGATCGAGATCAACAGCTCCCCGCAGCGGCTCGACCTGCGCGACGAGGACGTCCTGCGGGCGAAGCGGCACGGCGTCCGCTTCGCGATCGACAGCGACGCCCATGCCACCGGGCACCTCGGCTACCCGCGCTTCGGCATCGGCACGGCGCAGCGCGGCTGGCTCACCGCCGAGGACGTGGTCAACACCTGGCCGTGGCAGCGACTGAAGCGTTTCCTCCGCAAGGACGCGCTGCGCTGAGCACCCTGGGCGGCCCTCGCCGGGAGCACCCCGCGCCATGGCCGGCCCCGCCGTGGACAGCCCTCGCCACGCCCAGCACCCGCCGTGGACAGCCCCCGCCGCGCCCAGCACCCGCCGTGGGCGGCCCCTCGCCCGGGGGCCGCCCACCCGCGTCACCGCTCCGCGAACGAGGCCCCCGGCGTGGCCAGCACCCGGGCCGCGCTGCGGTGCCCGAGGCCGGCCGCCAGGTGCAGGTCGCCGGTCTCCAGGAACCCGGCGAGGAACCCCGCGGCGAACGCGTCCCCCGCGCCGGTGAGGTCGCGCACCTCGCTGACCGGCGGCACCGGCACGGTGAACCGCGCCGCCCCGGGCACGTCGACGGTGGTCGCCTCGGCGCCCGCCTTGGTGACCACCGTGGTGGCCGCCAGCCTGGCCCGCTCCGGCCCCGGCAGCCCGCCCACCAGCAGGCCCAGGAACTCCGCCTCGGACCGGTTGGCGAACACCAAGGTCGGCGCCAACTCGGCCAGCAGCGCCAGGAACCGCTCCCGCCCGAACTGCTCCAGCATGCCCGTCGAGGAGGCGTCCACCGAGGTGGTGCCACCCGTCTGCCGGACCCGCGCCAGCGCGTCCACCGCCGAGCGGCCGACCGGTTCGCCGTCGAAGGAGTAGGCGGGCACGTGCAGGTGGGTCAGGCCGGCCAGCCACTCGTCCGGCACCCGCTCCAGCAGCTTGGCCGCACCGCGGTCGGGCAGCATGGTCCGCTCGCCGACCTGGTCGATGAGGACCACGATGCTGCCGGTCTGGCCGCGCCGGGCCACCCGTACGTCGACGCCGTGGCCGGTCAGTTCGGCGACGATGCCGTCCCCGACCGCGTCGGCGCCGACGCAGCCGATGAACCGGGCCGGGTACTGACCGGCGGCGAAGCTCGCGACGTTCGCGGCGCTGCCGCCGCGCCGCCGGAACACCTGGGCGCTGGAGTCGGTGCCGTGCCGCAGCGGGCCGTCGACCCAGACCACGATGTCCTCGACGAGGTCGCCGAGCACCCCCAGCACGGTCAGGCCTCGCTACCGGCGGCGGCCGCCAGCGCGGTCGCGATCTGTCCGCCGAGCCGGACGTTGCCCCGGTAGACCTCGACGTTGACCTCCAGGCTGCGGCCGTGGGTGTCGCGCTGGATGAAGTCGAGCAGGAACGGCGTCGAGGCGTTGCCGGTGACGCCCTGGCGCTCGGCCTCCGCCCAGGCGCGGGCGAGGATGCCGTCGAGCTCCTCCGGCGGCAGCTGCTTCGCCGGGTCCACCGGGTTGGCGATCAGGACGGCCTGCGGCAGGTCGAGGCCGTCCCGCGCTTCGATGAGCCGCGCGGCCTCCTCGGGCGACTCGACGCTGTAGGCGATCTCGTGGCCGGAGTCGGTGACGTAGAAGCCGGGGTACCTGCGGGTGCGGTAGCCGATGACCGGGATGTTGAAGGTCTCGAAGCGCTCCAGGGTGGCCCGGATGTCGAGGATCGACTTCACGCCCGCGCTGATCACGGTGACGGGCGTGGCGGCCAGGGTGGTCATGTCGGCCGACTCGTCGAAGCTCTCGGAGGCGCCGAAGTGGACGCCCCCGAGGCCGCCGGTGGAGAACACCCGGATGCCCGCCCGGTGGGCGAGGAAGGCGGTGGCGGCGACGGTGGTGCCGCCGTGGCGGCCGAGCGCGGCGACCACCGGCAGGTCGCGCAGGCTCACCTTGTCCAGGCCGTCCGTCGCGGACAGTTCGGTGATCTGCTCGGTGCTCAGACCGACCGTGGGCACCCCGGCGTGCACGCCGATGGTCGCCGGGACGACGCCCGCCTCGCGCAGCTGCTTCTCGGCCTCCAGCGCGACGGCCAGGTTGCGGGGGCGCGGCAGGCCGTGGGTGAAGATGGTCGACTCGAGCGCGACGACGGGCCGGCCGTCGGCGACGGCCTGCGCGACCTCCTCGGAGACGCGGATGGCCCGTGCGGAGCGGGCGGACGGTGCGGAACGAGTGGCCCGCGCGGAACGGGCGGCCGGCGCGGAGCTGGTGGCCTCGGGGGTGCTGGTGGGCAGTCCGGTCATGATCCGAGCTCTCTGTGAGATGCCACTGCGATGGGGCAACGTGTCGCTCAGCGTATGGACCGTTCGCATCGGAATCCAGAATGAGTCCTGGGGCTTCCGATAGGCTCCAGACTATCGGTTCGCCTAGGCTTCGGACCATGGGTTTCACCTTGCGTCAACTCGAGGTCTTCCTCACCGTCGCCGAGACACTGCACTTCGGGCGGGCCGCGGAACGGCTGCACATCTCCCAGCCGACGGTCAGTCAGGAGGTCGCCCGGCTGGAGCGGACCGTCGGCGTCGAGCTGTTCGACCGCAGCCGCCGCTCGGTCGCCCTGACCGAGGCCGGCGAGGTGATGGCCGCCGAGAGCACCCGGCTGCTCGGGCAGGCCGAGACGCTGCTGGCCCGGGTACGGCTGCACGAGGAGTCCCGGCTGGGCACGGCCCGGATCGTCGCCTCCCCGAGCGTGGCGAACCGGCTGCTGCCCGCCGTGGTCAGCCGCGCCGAACAGGAACTGCCCGCGCTCACCACCGCCGAGGTCGCCGTCGACACCGGACAGGTCTCCGCCGCCCTGGCCGCCGAACTGGCCGACATCGGCCTCGGCCGCTTCCTCGACGAGGTGCCCGGCTACCGGCTGGAGCGGATCGCCGACGAGCCGGTGCGGGTCGCCCTCGGCCGGGACCACCCGCTGGCCGGCCGGACCGCCGTCAGCCTGCGCGAACTGCGCGATCTGCCGCTCCTGCTGTGGCCGCGCGAGCAGCACCCGCGCTACTACGACCACGTGCTCGGCCTGTGCGCGGACCACGGCGTCGACCCGCCGGTGCTGGTCAGCCCGCCACGGATCGTCGGCTCCCGGCTCTACCTGCTCGCCCGCAATCGCGCGTTCTCGCTGGTGCCCGGCTCGATGACCGGCCACCTCACCGAGGACGTGGCCACCGTGCGGCTGGACGGCCGGGCCACCCTGCCCCTGGAGATGCAGTGGCGGCTGGACGACCGCCGCCCCCGGCTGGCCGCCCTGCGCGACCTGGTCCGGCAGGAGGCGGCGGCCCTGGAGAGCGACTGACACGCGTCCTGCGCGCGGCGACGCCCGGTCCTGGCCCGGAGGAGCCTTGACGCTGGCATGCCACCGCCGAAAGGATGCCCGGATCGTCCACCCGGCCCGCGGCAGCGCCCGCCGGCCGCCCGACCCCGGGGACCCGCCTTGGCCGTCCGCCCGCTGTTCCGCCGCGCCGCCCGCTTACTCGGCGCCGCCGTCCTGACCCTCGCCGGCACCCTCACCGCCGCCGCCCCCGCCCACGCCGACTTCGGCACCGACTACCACGACCCGGTCACCGCCACCAAGCCGCTCACCCGCCCCGACACCCGCTCCTGCACCGTCGAGGTGATGCACGACCAGCAGTTCCGCAACGGCTACGGCAACCCGCCCGACACCCCGTACACCGCCACCCTCACCCCGCCCGCCGACTGCGCCGGGCCCTGGTCGGCGGTGATCCTGGACCTCCACGGGCAGGTCGCCGGGCGGCAGTTCGACCGCATCTTCAGCGCCCGCATCGGCGGCGTCCAGGTGCTGCTCTCCTCCACCCCCGAGCCGTCCAAGGACGGCATCGAGTGGAACCTCGAACACGATCTCACCCGCTACGCCCCGCTGTTCACCGCCGGCCCGCAGCCGTTCTCCTTCGACCTCGCCAACGTCACCGACGCCACCTACACCGGCGTCTTCACCATCAGCGCCAGCGTCACCTTCTACACCGCGGACGGTCACCGGCCCGCCGCCCGCACCGCCGACCACCTGTTCACCACCGGGCCGTTCGCCCTCACCCAGACCGCCCCCGCCGCCACCCGCGACCTCACCTTCCCGCAGAACCTGGAACGCCTCACCGCCGAGGTCTACACCCGGGGCGGCGGCGCCTGCGAGGAGTTCGCCTACGCCTCCGCGCCCGACGCCTTCGTCACCGCCAACCCGAGCCTCGGCGCCTGCGGCAAGGGCCCGTTCCGCGAACTGCGCCTCACCGTCGACGGACGGACGGCCGGCGCGGTCTGGCCCTACCCCGTCATCTACACCGGCGGGTGGGATCCACTGCTCTGGCGGCCCGTCCCCGGCATCTTCGCCTTCGACCTGCCCGCCTACCGGCTCGACCTCACCCCCTACGTCGGCCTGCTGCTCGACGGCCGCCCGCACACCGTCGGCATCGCGGTGAACGCCACTGAGGCGCAGAACAACGACGTCTGGACCGGCCAGATCAACCTCTTCGCCGACGTCGACCACGGCTCCGCCCGCACCACCGGGCAGCTCGCCGAGCACCGGGTCGCCCCCGAGGCCCGCGTCGACACCCAGCTCGCCGACCACGGCGGCGGCAGCGGCGACTGGACGGTCACCGCGGGCCGGCACGACCTCGCCCGCGGCTGGGTCCAGACCTCGCACGGCCGGATCACCACCGAGGTCCGCGACGACCTCGCCTTCCGCTCCGCCCAGCAGCTGCGCGACAGCGGCAACGACGTGACCCTGCACAACGGCACCGACCTCACCCGCACCACCGCCACCTGGGGCGGCGGCCCGCACCGCACCACGACCGTGCACGAGGACGAACCGCTGGACGTCACCTACCGGGTCACCCACGACGCGGCCGGGAACACCGACCAGCTGACCGCCATGGACCTCGGCTACCACCGCGAGGCCACCGCGGCCACCGGCGGCCACGTCACCGAGCGCTCGACCGTCGACCACACCCTCCGCCCCACCGCCCGCCGCCATGACGGCGACTCCACCGTCCGCACCGGCACCAGCACCGAGGACTACCGGAGCACTGGGCCCGACGGGCCGTACCACCGCACGCTCTCCTTCGTCGACGGGTGGCCGAAGCCGTAGCGGCGCCCGATAGCAGCGGAAAGATCACGTTTTGCGAAATCCACCCGATTTCGAGCGGTTGCCCCCTGGTGCACACGGCGTGGGAGGCGCATGATGGGAGTGGACCTGCGAGGTAGCTGAAGGAGTTCGACCGCAGGAGGCAGTGGCGACAGATCGAGACGGATCAGGGTCTGCCGCTGGTACTACCTCGGTCGACGATCGAACTACCGGCCGGAGGACGTCATGTCCGGAGGCCACCCCCACCTCGCAGGTTCTCGCGTCCACGGAGCACCCCCTCGGCTCCGTGGACGCACCCGTCACCGCGGCACCGGATAGCCCATCTCCCAGGCGTGGACCGCGATCCCGACCCGGTTCGCCACCCCGAGCTTGCGCTGGATGCTCGCGACGTGCGTCTTCACCGTCCCCGGCGAGATGAACAGGTCGGCGGCGATGTCGGCGTTCGTCCGGCCCGCCGCCACCTGACCGGCGATCTCCACCTCCCGCTCGGTCAGTGGCACCACCGGCGCCGACCGCGGCTCCGGGCGGCGCGGCGCCGTCACCTGCCGCAGCAGCCGGACCGTGACCGCCGGGCTGATCAGGCTCTCCCCGTCCGCCGCCGCCCGCACCGCCTCGGCGAGCAGCGCCGGCCCCGAGCGCTTCAGCAGGAACCCCGACGCACCGTGCCGCAACGCCGGGTACACGTACTCGTCCAGGTCGAAGGTGGTCAGCACGACCACCCGCACCGGCTCCGCCACCCCCGGCCCGGCCAGCCGCCGGGTCAGCTCCAGCCCGTCCATCCGCGGCATCCGGATGTCCACCAGCGCGACGTCGGGCCGCAGTTCGGCCGCGAGCGCCAGCGCAGCCACCCCGTCGGCGGCCTCCCCCACCACCTCGATGTCCGGCTGCGCCGCCAGGATCCGCCGGACACCGCGCCGGACGGCCTCCTGGTCGTCCGCGATCAACGTACGGATGATCCGCGGATGCTCACCGTTCGTACTCGTCACGCAGGCAGTCTGCCACGCCCGTCCGGGCCACGGTCCGGACCACCGGGCGAGCCGCCGCCCGAGCCGCCGGGGCCCGCCCGCCACCAGCGCGCCCCGCCGGGAGGGAAGTTCACGCCGGAGGTCCGGCGCGGTTCACCTGCGCGCGGTGAGACTGGCGGCCATGAACGCTTCCAGTGGACGTCTCCCCGTCAGCCGGCGCGGGATCCTGGCCGGCGCCACCGGCCTCGGTCTCGGCGGTGCCGTCTCCCTCTCCGGCCTCGCGGCCACGCCCGCCGCCGCCTCCCCACTGCTCCTGGAGCGGCCGGACCGCTCCGGCGCCCCGCGCGTCGCCGGCCTGCACCTCCAGTTCGGCTCGGACGCCTCGCGCGAGGTCGTGGTCTCCTGGCACACCACCGCCTCCGTCGGCAACCCCCGCGTCATGTACGGCACTTCGCACGGCGGCTTCGGACGGTCGGTACCGGCCGACACCACCACCTACCGCGACGCCGCGTCCGGCACCGAGGTCCAGACCCACCACGCCCGGCTGACCGGCCTGCACCCCGACACGGACTACGTCTACGCGGCGGTCCACGACGGCGCCACCCCGGAACTCGGCACCGTCCGCACCGCCCCGCGCGGCCGGGCCGCCTTCACCTTCACCAGCTTCGGCGACCAGGGCACCCCCACCCTCGGCAAGCAGACCGCGAACGGCTACGCCAACGACAACCTGGGCAGCCCCGCCGCCGGCGACACCACCGCCGGAGTCGAGCGCATCGCCCCGCTGTTCCACCTCGTCAACGGGGACCTCTGCTACGCCAACCTCGCCACCGACCGGGTCCGCACCTGGTCCGACTGGTTCGAGAACAACACCCGCTCCGCCCGTCACCGCCCCTGGATGCCCGCCGCCGGCAACCACGAGAACGAGCGCGGCAACGGCCCGATCGGCTACGGCGCCTACCAGGCCTACTTCGACCTGCCGTCCTCCGGCGCCGACGACGAACTGCGCGGCCTCTGGTACGCGTTCACCGCCGGCGCGGTCCGCGTCATCAGCCTCAACAACGACGACGTCGCCTACCAGGACGCCGGCAACTCCTACGTGCACGGCTACTCCGGTGGAGCCCAGCAGCGCTGGCTGGAACGGGAGTTGGCGGCCGCCGACGCGGACCCGGAGATCGACTGGATCGTGGTCTGCATGCACCAGGTCGTCATCTCCACCGCCGACAAGTTCAACGGCGCCGACCTCGGCATCCGCGAGACCTGGGTGCCGCTGTTCGACAAGTACGGCGTCGACCTGGTGGTCTGCGGCCACGAGCACCACTACGAGCGCTCGCACCCGATCCGCGGCCAGCAGCACACCGACACCCGCACCCCCATCCCGGTCGCCACCGACACCGAGACCATCGACACCACCCGGGGCACCGTCCACATGGTGATCGGCGGCGGCGGCACCTCCGCCCCCTCCAACCACCTCTTCTTCAGCCCCGCCAAGGCCCGCGTCATCACCGGCGTCGGCCCCGTCGACCCGGCCACCGGCAAGCGGCCGCCGGTGTACGTGATCGAGGACGCGCCCTGGTCCGCCTTCCGCGACGCCGACAACCCGTACGGCTTCGCCGCCTTCGAGGTCGACCCGGGCGAGCGCGGCGGTCAGACCACCATCGACGTCACCTACTACTCCGTCAGCGGCCCCTACGGCGACCTCGTCCCCGTCGACCGCTTCACCCTGACCCGTCCGCGCGGCGCCCGCGGCCGAGGCCGCCGGCCCTGACCCGCACCCCCGTGGGCGCGCGGCCGGTGCGGTTCACACCCGCGCCACGCGCCCACGGGGGTCCGCCGGACGGGGGTTACCGCCCCGGCAGCGTGCAGACCACCCGCCAACCCGACGGGGCCCGCGGCCCGGCGGCGAGGGTGCCGCCGTGGGCGGCGGCACGGGCGGTGAGGCCGGCCAGGCCGGTCCCGCCGGAGCCCGGGCGGCGGCGCAGCAGGGGCCCACGGCCGCGGGACGGGTCGCCCGTGTCCGTGACCGTCACCTCGACCGAGCGCCCGGGCCCGGGGGCCACCCGGACGGCGACCTCGGTCGTGCCCGGGGCGTGGCGGCGGATGTTGGTGAGGGCCTCCAGGACGACGGCGTACGCGGTCGCCTGGGCCTCGGCGGTGAGCAGGTCGGCCGTGCCGGGGGCGAGGTCGATGGTGCTGCGCGGGCCGCCGGTCGCGCCGAACCTGGCCACCAGGTCCGGGAGTTCGGTCAGGCCGCGGCGGCCGGTGGCGCCGGCCGCGCCCGGGTCGGACCGCGGGTCGCGCAGCGCGCCGACCATCTCGTCCATCGAGTCGAGTGCCCGCAGGCCCGCCTCCTCCAGGCGGCGCAGCAGTGCGGTGGTCTCCTCCGACTCCTGGCCCGGCAACTGGCCGGCCTGCGCCTCCAGCACGATGCCGGTGATCTCGTGGGCGACGAAGTCGTGCAGGCCCCGGGCCACTTCGAGGCGCTGCTCGCGCCGCGCGCGGTCCACCGCCCGCTCCCGGCGGGCGTCGAGGACGCGCAGGTAGAGGCTCGCCCCGGCGACGCCGAGCGTCGGCAGCAGGGAGACCAGCACGACGGTCACCGGGCCGGCCAGGCCACCCTGCGGCGTCCGGAGGGCGAAGCGCAGCGGCAGCAGCACCGCCGCGAGGCCGACCAGGGCGCCGACCGGGCCGGCCCAGCGGTCGGGCAGTCGGCGAACGCCCCGGAAGAGCAGTCCGAGCAGGGCGAGCCATTCGAAGGGCAGCCAGAACGCGGGCAGCCGGTACGGGCCCGGGTAGAACAGGTCGACCAGCATCGAGAGCCCGGCCGCCGCCAGGGCCGCCGACCCCGGCGTGACCCGTCGGCCCCGCCCGGGCGACAGCGCCGCCACCACGGTGAACGCCGCCGTCGCGGCGACCAGCAGGGCCGCGCCACGGGCACCCGGGTGCGCGAGCACGACGGGCGCCAGCAGGACCGGAACGGCGACGACGGCGAGCGGACGGCCGAACCGGGCGGCGCCGGCCGGGGACGGGAATTCGGTACGCACCCGGCCGAGCCTACGGTCCGTCCACGGCGTCCCGGCCCTGGGCCCGCCACCGGGGCAGCTCTCCCGGGGGAGGCGGGATCCTCCCCAGGGTGGAGTCCGGAGGCGCCCGACTCCCCTCCGCAGCGGGAGGTCTGGCGCGGCGTCCAGGGCGAGAGTGGTGGCACCGGAGATTCCCCCCGCTGAGAAGGACGAGCCCGCCATGAACCGTCGCACCGCCGTCGCCGCAGCCGCCCTCTGCCTGCTGGCGACCGTCGCCGCCGCCACGCCCGCCTCCGCCGCCGGCCCGGCCGCCGACCCCGCCGGCGGCGCTGCCGGGCCGGTGCGGGTGCACGGCGCCGGTGGGACGGTCCTGACCGCTGCCTTCGGCGAGTTCGCGGGCGATCCGGTCCGCTTCGAACTGGACGCCCGGGCGGGCGTCAACACCGACCCGAGGACGACCAGCGGGCACTTCCACGTCACCCACGTGCACACCGACGGCCGGCCGGTGGCCGACTTCGAGGGGGACGTCAGCTGCCTGGCCGTGGGCGGCCGGGAGGCGATCGCGACCGGTGTGGTCACCAGGGGCGAGGCGCCGTGGTTCCCGGGCCGGCCGCTGGTCGGGCAGAAGGTCACGATCTCGGTGGAGGACAACGGGAGGCGCGGGGACCGGCTGGGCTGGATCTGGGGCATGTTCGGCGCGCCCGTCTCGGACTGCCAGGGCACGGTACCGTTCATCCGCACGACCAGTGGCGACTTCACCGTGCGCGGCTGACCCCGCCCGACCAGGGGCCTCCCCACGCCGTCCGGCGCCACCACCGCCCGACCGCCCCTGGAGGCCCGCCCGATGCCCGTCGACCGCCCGACCGCGCCCCGCCCCGCGGCACCCGGGCCATCCGAACGGGGCGCGGGGTCCACCGACCGTACCGGGGAGGGCCGGTGAACCCCGCGCCCGACCGTCGCCACGCCCACGGCACCGGGCGCACGGACGGCAGCAACCACACCGACCACGGCCGACTCGCCGCCATCGGCCCGTACTTCGCGCTCGACACCCCCGCCACGCCCGGCGAGGCCCCGCCCCCGGGCTTCCGGCCGCTGTCCGAGCTGTACGGCACCGGGCCGGACGGGCCACTGGCCCGGCGGATCCGGGTGGTGGCGCGGCGGCTCGGCACCACCGAGCCCCGGGTGGCCGCGTCGATCCTGCACCTCGGACTGGCCGCCCGCTTCTGGTCGGTGGGCCTCGGCGCGGCGGTCCTGCTGGGGACGGTTCCGACGCTGGAGCGCGCCTGGGTGCGGATCCCGGACCAGGGGCCGCTCGACCTCTGGACGCCGCCCGAGCCGGTGCCGCCCGCCCAGCGGCCGCTCCCCGTGCCGGGAACGCCCGCCGACCAGGGCTCGCTCGCCGACCGGCTGTACGAGGCCGTCCTGGTGGGACAGTTGGAGCCGCTGGCGGCGGCGGTGCGGTCCGCCGTCCCGCTCTCCGCACGGCTGCTGGCCGGGAACGCCGCCTCCGCGCTGGCCGGCACCCTCCGGGTCCTGGACGCGCACGCGCCGGGGCCCGCCCGGGCGTTGGTGGCGGAGCTGCTCGCCCGTCCGCCGCTGGCCGGCACCGGGACCCTGTCGGCCGGGCCGCGCGGCGCCGCCTTCCGGCGGACCAGCTGCTGCCTGTACTACCGGGTGGGGCCGGGTGCCGGGGTCTGCGGCGACTGCTGTTTCAGCCGGCCGCCCGCGCCGAAGCGGGGCTGACCGAAGCAGCGCCGACCGAAGCGGAGCGGACCGACCGGCTATGACCTTCATGATTGAAGGTCATAGCCGAACCACCTGCCAGTCCGCCGCCGACGACGGCACCGCCGCCCGCTCCACCGCCGGATCGGCGAGCAGCGCGCGGGCCAGCGAGCCCACCGGGAAGGCCGGGGTCGAGGCCGCCAGCACCCGCCCCTCCCCGGTGACCAGCACGGCCTCGCCGGGCAGCGCCCGCAGCGGCGGCACCAGCAGCCGCTCCAGCGCGGCCAGCGGGACGTCCCCCGCCACCACCCCGACGAAGCCCGGGGCCGTCACCGGCCGGGCGCAGCACAGCACGTACCGGTCCGCGCAGAGCAGGTCGACCTGCGGCCCGGCCACCGCCGCCCGCCGCTCGTCCCGGGGCGCGGCGAACCAGGGCAGCACCCGGTAGTCGTAGAACTCGGCGTCCGTCGGGTCGAGTACGAGGCGCAGCCGCCGCTCGCCGGTGCCGCGCGCGCCGCGGTACCACCACTCCACGTGCAGGTCGGCGTCGGCGAGCGCGCCCGGGGCGGCGACCGCGCCGCAACCGAAGTAGGGCGAGCCGGGCCGGTGCAGCAGGTCCCGCACCGGCCCCTGCAGGGCGGCGAGTTCGGCGGCGGCGGGCCGGCGCCCGTCGGCCGCGGCCCGGGTCCAGCAGTCTGCGGCGGCCGCCCGCAGGCCGTCCAGTTCGGCGAGCACCGACTCGACGGCGGCGGCGACGCGACGGGCGCCGGCGCCGACGGTGGCGGGCGGGGCGAGCGTGGTGGTCATGACGGCTCCGGCGGGGATGGGGGTTCCGGGGGCGGCGGCACGGGCGGCCGCGGTCAGCCGTCGTCCGCCAGCTGGAGGTGCCCCCGGACGAGGTGGTGCACGCACGCGACGGTGTGCGCCTCGGCGGCGGCCCGGGCGCCGGTCGCGTCGCCGGCCAGGACCGCGACCAGGATCTCCCGGTGCTGCTCGGCGAACCGTTCCTGGTCGGGGCCGTGCGGGGCGGGCAGCCAGAGCAGCGGGCCGAGTTCGGCCTGGAGCCGGACGGCGAGCTGGGTGAGGCGCACCGACTGGGCCGCGACGGCGAGTTCGATGTGGAAGCGGGCGTCGGCGCGGCGCTGCTCGGCGGGCCCGGCGGCGTCGCGCAGGTCGTGCACCAGCCGGGTGAGCCGGGGGCCGAGGTCGGCGGGGGCGCGTTCGGCGGCGAGCCGGGCGGCGGTGCCGGAGACGGCCAGCTCCTCGTCGCCGAGGTCGCGCAGGTCGACGGTGGCGAGGTCGCGCAGCCGGTCGAGTTGGAGGCGTTCGGAGCCCTCGGCGGGGGTGCGGACGAAGCTGCCGCCGTTTCGGCCGCGCCGGGTCTCGATCAGGTCGGCCTCGCGGAGCAGGGCGAGCGCCTCGCGGACGGTGCCGTTGGCGACGCCGAGTTGGTCGGCGAGGTCGTTCTCGCTGGGCAGTTGGTCCCCGTCGGCGACCAGGCCGAGAGCGATCGCCTCAGTGATCCGGCGGGCCACGGCGTCGGCGCGGCCGAGGTCGGTCAGCGGCGCGAGGACGGCGCTGAGCAGCGGGGTCGCGCTCCCGATGGTCGCCACGCCGGGCCCTCCTCGATCGCCTTGGGACTGGGTGTTTCCGGCAGGGTACCCCTTGGTCGGACGCGCACCCTTGCCGCTAGAAACTCAATCTCGTATGTTTTCCCGCAACCTCGGCCCGCGCATCACCCGAGACCCGAGCGCCACCGAGACCCACGCATCACCCGAAACCCGAGCATCACCCGAGAATCCTCGCGCGTCACGCCACGTTCCCAGGAGCAGGTCATGACCGATGCCAGTGCACGTGCCACCTCCCCGACCGGCCCCCTCCCCCGGCAGGGCCCCGGCCCCGACGCCGACGCGGACCATCTGGCCGCCCTCGGCTACACCTCCGAGTTCAAACGCGACATGAGCCTCTGGGCGAACTTCTCCCTCGGCTTCACCTATCTCTCCCCGGTCGTGGGGGTGTACACACTCTTCGCCTCCTCCCTCGCGACCGCCGGCCCGCCGATGGTGTGGAGCTTCCTGATCGCCGGCGTCGGCCAGCTGCTGGTGGCGCTGGTGTTCAGCGAGGTGGTCGCCCAGTTCCCGGTGGCGGGCGGGGTGTACCCGTGGTCGCGCCGGCTCTGGGGCCGCACCTGGGGCTGGCTGACCGGCTGGGTGTACCTGCTCGCGCTGATGTCCACCATCGCGGCGGTCTCCTACGGCGCCGGCCCGTACGTGGCCGCGCTGCTGGGCGTCGAGCCGAGCACCGCGACGACCGTCTGGTGCGCGCTCGGCCTGCTGCTGCTCGCCACCGTGATCAACCTGGGCGGCACCAAGGTGCTGTCGGCGGCGGCCGTGTTCGGCTTCGCCGCCGAGCTGCTGGGCGCCCTCGCGGTCGGCGCCTGGCTGATGCTGACCCACCGTTACCACGGGCTCGGCGTGGTCTTCGACCGCTTCGGCGCGGGCGAGGGCGGCTCGTACACCGATGCCTTCCTGGCCGCCGGGCTGATCGCGGTCTTCCTCTTCTTCGGCTTCGAGGCCTGCGGCGACGTCGCCGAGGAGGTGCCGAACCCAGGTCGACAGATCCCCAAGTCGATGCGGCGCACCATCTACGTCGGCGGCGCGGCGGCGATCGGCGTCAGCCTGGCGCTGGTCATGTCGATCCGGGACATCGGCGCGGTCGTGTCCGGCGACGACAAGGACCCGGTGGCCGCCGTGCTGCACGACGCGTTCGGCCCCACCGGCGCCCGGGTGGTGATCGGCGTGGTGCTGATCTCCTTCCTGTCCTGTGTGCTGAGCCTCCAGGCCGCGGCGAGCCGGCTGACGTACTCCTTCGCCCGGGACCGGATGATCGTGGGCAGCCGGCTGCTCGCCACCGTCTCGGACCGGCTGCGGGTGCCGCCGTACGCCCTGCTGCTCGCGGCGGCGCTGCCCGGTGTGATCATCGTCGGCGCCTCGGCGCTCTCCGAGGGCGCCCTGACGAAGATCATCTCCTTCTCCAGCATCGGCATCTACCTCGCCTTCCAGATGGTGGTGCTGGCCGCGCTGCGGGCCCGGCTGCGCGGCTGGCGCCCGAGCGGGGACTTCCGGCTGGGCCGCTGGGGCCTGGCGGTGAACATCGGCGCACTGGTGTACGGCGTGGCCGCGATCATCAACATCTGCTGGGGCCGCACCCCGGACGCCGCCTGGTACGACAACTACCTCGTGCTGCTCTCGGCGGTGGTGGTGCTCGCGGCCGGCGGGCTCTACCTGCTGCTGGCCCGCCCGCACCTGCGCAGCGACGCCCCGTCCGGCGACGCGGTCGCCGCCACCGGCGCGGTGGAGGACGCGTGACGGGCCTCCCCCTCGCCGGCATCCTGGTCGCCGACTTCGGCCGCGTCCTCGCCGCGCCGTACCTGACCATGCTGCTCGCCGACCTCGGCGCCGACGTGATCAAGGTCGAGCAGCCGGGCACCGGGGACGACACCCGCTCCTGGGGCCCGCCGCACGCCCAGGGCGAGGCCACCTACTTCCTCTCGGTGAACCGCAACAAGCGCTCCCTCACCCTCGACCTGCGCGACCCGGCCGACCACGCCCGCGCCGTCGAACTGGTGCGCCGCGCCGACGTCCTGGTGGAGAACTTCCGCCCCGGCACGATGGACCGCCACGGCCTCGGACACGAACGGGCCCGGGTGCTCAACCCCGGGCTCGTCTACTGCTCGATCACCGGTTTCGGCGCCGGACCGGGCGCCGCGCTGCCCGGCTACGACCTGCTGGTGCAGGCGGTCGGCGGCCTGATGTCGGTGACCGGCCCGGCCCCGGGCGAGCCGGTGAAGACGGGCGTCGCACTGGTGGACGTGCTGACCGGGCTGCACGCGGCGGTCGGCGTCCTGGCCGCGCTGCGCGAACGGGAGGCCACCGGGCAGGGCCAGCTGGTGGAGCTGAACCTGCTCTCCACCCTGCTGTCCGGCCTGGTCAACCAGTCCGCCGGGTACATCCTGGCCGGCACGGTGCCCGGCATCCTCGGCAACCGCCACCCCTCCATCGCCCCGTACGAGGTGTTCACCGCCGCCGACCGCCCGCTGGTCGTCGCGGTCGGCAACGACCGGCAGTTCGCCGCCCTCTGCCGGGGCCTGGACGCCCCCGCCCTCGCCACCGACCCCCGGTTCGCCACCAACAGCGACCGGGTCGAGCACGTCGACGCGCTCCGCACCGAACTCACCGCCCGGCTCGAACGCCGCACCGCCGCCGAGTGGTTCGCCGTGCTCACCCCGCTCGGCGTGCCCTGCGGCCCGGTCAACGACCTGGCCGGCGCCTTCGCCCTCGCCGACTCCCTCGGCCTCGCTCCCCGGGCCACCCTGCCCGGCCCCGACGGCCGCCCGCTCGCCCTGGTCGCCAACCCCATCGGCCTCTCCCGCACTCCGCCCCGCTACCACCTGCCCCCGCCCCGGCTCGGCGAGCACACCGCCGAACTGACCGCCTGGCTCGACACCGAGGACCCCGGCCGGCGCCCCGGCGGCCCCGCCGCACGGCCCGGGACCCCGGCCGCACGGCCCGACCGCCCCGGCGGGCAGCCCACACGCCCCGACCGGCACCCCGAGGACCACCCATGAGCACCCGCACCACTCCCCTCGCCGACCCGCTCGACCTGATCGACCTCGCCGCCGTACTGACCGACGAGGAGCGCGACATCCAGGCCACCGTGGCCACGTTCCTGGCCGACCGGGTCCGCCCGCACCTGGCCGAGTGGTTCGAGAACGCCCACTTCGCCCGCGAACTCGCCCCCGAACTGGGCGCGTTGGGCCTGATCGGCATGCATCTGGACGGCTACGGCTGCGCCGGCACCAACGCCGTCTCCTACGGCCTGGCCTGCCTCGAACTGGAGGCCGCCGACTCCGGCTTCCGCAGCTTCGTCTCCGTCCAGGGCTCGCTCGCGATGTACTCGATCCACCGGTGGGGCTCGGAGGATCAGAAGCAGGAGTGGCTGCCCCGGCTCGCCGCCGGCACCGCGATCGGCTGAGTCGGTGCTGACCTACGAGGGCACCAGCGAGATCCACACCCTGGTGATCGGCCAGGCGCTCACCGGGCAGGCGGCGTACCGGTAGACGCGAACGGGCCCGCGCCCGGCTTGTCCAGAGCCGGGCGCGGGCCGCCGATCCCCACCCGGCGCCGATGCCCTCGGCCCGGGTGAAGCTGCCCGTGCGGTGCGGTCAGACCGCGACCGCCTCCTCCAGCTCCTCCTCGGCCTCCGCCGGGGCCTCCACCGGCCGGCGCCCGCGCCCCTCGTACAGCGCGGCGGCCACCAGCGCGGCGCCGCCCAGCAGCAACCAGACCACCAGCGTCAGGACGTGCCCGCCGAGGCCCGCGCCGCCGCCGAAGTACAGGATGCTGCGCGCGCCTTCCAGGAAGCCGGCGCCGGTCCAGAAGCCGTGCAGGGCGCCGAAGAAGCCATTCTGCAGCTCGGGCCGGAAGACGCCGCCGGAGCTGGTGAAGTTCAGCATCACGAACAGCACCATCAGGGCCAGCGTGGTCCACTTCTTCAGGAAGGTGTGCAGGCCGATGCCGATCAGGACCACGCCCGCCGAGTAGAGCCAGCCGAGCGCCCACACCGCGGCCAGGTCGTGGTCGACCACGTGGAAGACCGGCCCGGCGGTGACAGCCCCGATCACACTCACCACCAGCGACACCGCCACACCCACCAGCGCCCGGATCCGCAGGCTCAGCCCGGCGCCGGCCGCGCCGATCGCGGCGACGCTCGCGTAGGAGCCGATGCTCAGCGCGACCAGCAGGAAGAACAGGCCCTGACCGGTCGGGTCACCCTCGGCCGGCGTGGTGAGGTCGGTGACGTGCAGCGGGACGCCCTGCCGGTCGGTGACGTCGGTGAACACCGCCGTGGCGGCCACCACCGAGGTGTCCGAGTTCCCCTTGGCGACGAGCAGTTCAGGGCTCCTGGCGTCCGGGACGAAGGCCCCGACCAGGTCGCGGTCGCGCAGCTGCCGCTCGGCGGCCGTCCGGTCGGGCAGGGTGCGGACGTCGAGCGCGTCCCCGGCCTTGGCCCGGATCGCCTCCGCCAGGCCGTGCGCCTGCGGGGTCGTGCCGACGACGGCGACCTTCAGGTGGTGCGGCTCGGGCTGGTGGAAGGCACCCTGGTAGGCGAGCGCCATGCCGAGGCACATCAGCAGCGGGGTGATCAGGTGGATGGCGAGGTGCTTGAGCGAGTGCCCCAGGATGGGCGCTGCGGCGGAAGTCTGGGGTGTGCTCATGGCGTTCGTACGGTCCTCCGGTGGCATCAGTAGATCGGGTGTCATATACAACCATTGTGGGTGGTAAATGCAACCATCTATGGATGCAGCTTACAACCATCCGACGCCGATCGAAAGCCGGTCCCCGTGGCCGGGGCCCAGAGCGAGCAGTCCGAACCCCCGGAGCGGACCGGAGCAGGCAGCCCGAGCCCGGCACCCGCAGCCCGGGCCTCAGGACAGCTCGAACACCCCGTACCCGAAGCCCTCCGCCCGCAGTTCCCCGTCCGCCACCCGCACGCCCTGCACCTCCAGCGGGCGCACACCGCCCCACTCCAGCCGCACCGACCCCGGCTCCCGGCGCGGGTTGACCGCCACCAGGTACCGCCCGGCCCGGGTGTACACCAGCGGGTACCCGGCGTTGCGGACCTCGACCCCGCCGGTCGCGCCCAGTCCCGGGTGCGCGCGGCGCAGCACGATCAGCCGCCGGACGGTGTGCAGCAGCGAGGTCGGGTCGGCCCGCTGGGAGAGCACGTCCGGCCGCCGCGGGTCCGGGTCCACGGGCAGGTAGAGGCGCTCGGGCGGCGCACTGGAGAAACCCGCCGTCGGTCCGGGCTCCCACTGCATCGGGGTCCGCGAGCCGGCCCGGTTGTACCGCGGGCCGAGCACGCTGCCCTCGACGTCGGGCAGCCCGGGCAGGTAGCGCATGCCGATCTCGTCGCCGTAGTAGACGGCCGGCAGGGTGGGCCAGGTGAGCTGGAACGCGAAGGCGGCGGCCAGCTGTTCGGCGGTGCGCGGGCCGGTGGCCAGCCGGGAGAAGTCGTGGTTGGCGGTCGGGAGGGCGATGTGGCCGCTGCCCTCGGTCAGTTCGGCGGCGGAGCGCCAGGCGTCCAGGAACACCTGCGGGGTACCGCGCCCCTCGGCCTCGAAGTAGCACGGGCCCTGGTGCCAGAACTCCTCGACGGTGCCGCCGCCGTTGTTCCAGAGCGAGCGCAGCGGCAGGCCGTGGTCGGCGCCGCCGAACTGCAGGAAGAAGTCCGCGTGGAAGCCCGCCGCGACGGCGGCCGCCGGATCGCCCCACTCGGCGAACAGGGCGGCCTGCGGGTGGGCGCGGTCCAGCCAGTCCCGCAGGCCGGTCCACAGCTTGGCGGTCTCCACCAGGCCCGGGTCGTCCTTGACCAGCGAGGACGCCATGTCCACCCGGAAGCCGGCCAGCCCGAGGCCGAGCCAGTGCGCCATGATCTCGCGCAGCGCCGCCCGGTTGGCGCGCGGGCCCTCGGCGTCCACCGGCTGGCGCCAGGGCTCCTCGGAACTGCCACGTGCGTAGCCGAAGTTGAGCGCCGGCTGGCAGTCGAAGAAGTTCGGCCGGTAGCAGCCGGGGCGGCTGCCGGGCGAGGCGACGAAGCCCTCCACCGGGCGCTCGGACCAGATGTACCGGTGGTCGGCCGGATCCTCGGCGGCGGCCAGGAACCAGGGGTGGCGGTCGGAGGTGTGGCCGGCGACCAGGTCGAGCAGGATCCGGATGCCCTTGCGGCGGGCGGCCTCGACCAGCGCGACCAGGTCCTCGGTGGTGCCGTAGCGCGGGGCGGGGGCGAGGTAGTCGGTGACGTCGTAGCCCGCGTCGCGGAACGGCGAGGCGAAACAGGGGTTGAGCCAGACGGTGTCGACGCCGAGCCAGGCGAGGTGGTCGAGGTGCTCGGCGATGCCCGCGAAGTCGCCGATGCCGTCGCCGTCGGAGTCCGCGAAGGTCTGCGGGTAGATCTGGTACAGGACGGCGTCGGCCAGCCAGTCGGGGCCGGGGCGGGTCGAGGTCATGGGGTGGGTCCTCCTGCCGGATCCGGGGCCGGGGAGCACGATTCTCGCCCATCCCCGGCCATCCCGACAGCCCACCGCCCACTGCCCACTGCCCACTGCCCACTGCCCACTGCCCACTGCCGCTACCAGCTGTCGCGACCCCGATCCCGACCGCAGCGACCGCCTCAGACCCGGGCGGCGGCGCACGCCTCGGTGAACGCCCGGGCCCGCCGGGTGATCTCCGCCCAGTCCCCCGCCGCGACCGCGTCCGGCGGCACCACGTCCGTCCCCGCGCAGACCGCGAGCGCGCCGTGCGCCAGGAACTCCGCGGCGTTGCCCGCGTTCACGCCGCCGGACGCCACCAGCGGGACGTCCGGGTACGGGCCGCGCAGATCCCTGAAGTAGCCGGGGCCGAACGCCCGGGCCGGGAAGATCTTCACGGCGGCGGCGCCGAGGTCCACCGCCCGGGCCACCTCGGTCGGGGTGAGCGCCCCGAGCACCACCGGCACGTCGGCGGCCCGGGCGGCCTCCGCGACCTCGGGCCGGCAACCGGGGGTGACCAGGAAGGAGGCCCCGGCGGCGATCCCGCGCCCGGCCTGCTCGGCGGTCAGCACGGTACCGACGCCGACCCGCCAGCCCGCCTCGGCGGCGCGTAGCAGATGGTGCGTCACATCTGGTGTGGTGTAGGTGAATTCGGTCCAGTTGATGCCACCCTCGGCGAGCGCGGCGCACAGCGCGGCCGCGTCCGGGATCCGGGGCGCGCGGACCACGGCGATCACCGGGTCATCGGTCAGGGCGGAAAGCGGGTTCTCGGCGGGCGGATGCACGGCGGCGGGATTCACAGGGCTCGGGTTCCTCGGTCGGTGCGGCGCAGGGCGCGCCCGGGCCGGGCGCCCGTGGTGCGGCCCTGCCGGACGACGGCGGTGCCGTTGACGTACACGTGCTCGATGCCCTCGGCGGGCAGCCGGGGGTGCTCGAAGGTGGCGGCGTCCCGGACCTGTCCGGGGTCGAGGAGCACCAGGTCGGCGTGGTGGCCGGGGGCGATCCGGCCGCGCCGGTGCAGTCCGAGCCGGGCGGCGGGCCTGCCGGTCATTCGGGCGACCGTCTCCTCCAGCGTCAGCACGCCCAAATCCCGGCTGTAGTGGCCGAGATAGCGGGGGAAGGTGCCCCAGGCACGCGGGTGCGGCCGGGCTCCGACCAGCAGTCCGTCGCTGCCGACGGTGTGCGCCGGGTGGCGCATGATCGCCCGGACGTTCTCCTCGTGCCCGACGTGCTGGAGGATCGTGGTGGCCAGTTCGTCGCGGCGCAGCAGGTCGAGGAAGACCTCCGTCCCGCTTCGCCCCCGCTCGGCGGCGAGTTCGGCGACGGTCCGGCCGACCGTCGCCGCCAGCTCCGCCGCGCGGACGCCCGAGATCTGGATCGTCGCCCAGTCGGTGACCACGCCGTGGCAGCCGTCGCTGCCCTGCTCCTCCACGTCGTAGCGGATCCGCTCGCGGGCCGCCGGGTCGGCGAGCCGGGTGAGCGTCGCCGCCGGGCCGCCCTCGGTGGCCCAACTCGGCAGCAGGGCGGCCAGGGTGGTGGAGCCGGGCAGGTAGGGGTAGCTGTCCAGGGTGAGGTCGACGCCGTCGGCGAGCGCCTCGTCGACCAGCTCCAGCAGTTCGCCGGCGCGGCCCCGGTTGACGCCGAAGTTCATCGTGGCGTGGGTCAGGTGCAGCGCGCAGCCGGTCCGCCGGGCGATCTCCACCATCTCCGCGTATCCCTCCAACGCGCCGGCGCCGTAGGAGCGTTGGTGCGGTGCGTGGAAGCCGCCGTAGGCCGCGACCACGGTGCACAGCTCGACCAGCTCGGCGGTGTCCGCGTACATCCCGGGGGTGTAGCTGAGGCCGCTGGACATGCCGACCGCGCCGTCCAGCAGGCCCTGCGCCAACTGCTGGCGCATCCGATCGAGTTCGGCCGGGGCGGGCGGCCGGTTCGCCCAGCCCATGGCGAGCATCCGCAGCGAGCCGTGCGGGACGAGGTAGCAGGCGTTGACGGCGACGCCGGTGCGGTCGATCCGGTCCAGGTAGCCGGCGACGCCGCGCCAGTCCCAGTCGAAGCCCTCCGGATCCCCGTTCCAGCCGGCCAGTTGGCGGCGCAGCGCGAGCAGCGTGGTGTCGTCGACCGGGGCGTAGGACAGGCCGTCCTGGCCGAGGACCTCGCAGGTGACGCCCTGGGTGACCTTGGCCGGGTGCTCGGGTTCGAGCAGCAGGGCGAGGTCGGAGTGGGCGTGCATGTCGATGAAGCCGGGGGTGAGGACCAGACCGTCCGCGTCCACCACCCGGGGTGCGCCGAGGCCCCGGCCGATCTCGGTGATCAGGCCGTCGGCGATCCGCACGTCCGCCCGGTAGCGGTCCGCGCCGGTGCCGTCGACCACCGTGGCGCCCCGGAAGACCACGGCGTCCCCGGCACCCTCAAGGCCTCCAGCGCCCCCGACGCCCACTCGCCCCGCCCTGCCGCCCGCCATCAGAAGAACGTCCTGACCAGCCCGGTGACCTTCGGCTCGGCCGCGTCGGCGGAGTCCAGCACCGGGATCGCCGTCCACTTGTCGAAGGCCGTGCACGGGTGCGAGACGCCGACCCGCACCACCGCGCCGACCGGGGCGAGGTCGCCCGCGTCGCGCAGGAAGGCGTGCTGGTCGTTGAGCGCGGTGATCCGGGCCGCCGTCCCGGTCAACTCCGCGCCACCGCGCACGCGTTGCGGCTCGGGCAGGCCCTCGTCGAAGGGCAGGTCGCGCTTGCCGGCGTCCAGCAGCGCCAGCTGCGGCTCGGGCCGGGACACCACCCGCGCCCAGCCGTGCAGCGCACTGCGGAACGGCGCGTCGCCGGCGCCCCGGACCAGCGGGGAGATGCCCCGGTAGAAGCCGTCGTCGTGGGCGATGTACGCGCCCGAGCGCAGGACCACGAACGCCTCCGGCAGTCCTGTCAGTTCCTCGACGACCAGGTCGAAGTAGGCGCTGCCGCCGGCCGTCACCACCGGCTGGGCGTCGCCCGGGTAGGCGCGGGCGAGCCGGCCGTGCAGTTCGGCGAGCGTCCTCAGGTAGCCGCGGACGGTGTCCAGCCCGCCGACGGACGCGTCGTGGGCGAGTGCGCCCTCGTACCCGCCGACGCCCGCGAGGCGCAGGGTGGGGGCGCGCAGGACGGCGGCGGCGACCTCGACGGCCGCGTCCACCCCGCGGGCACCGGTCCGCCCGCCGGGGCCGCCGAGTTCGATCAGGACCTCGACCGGTCGCTCGGCCCCGGCGGCGCGCAGCGCCTCGTCCATCAGCCGGACGCTCTCGGTGGAGTCCACCCAGGAGACGAAGGCGAAGGCCGGGTCGGCGGCCAGCTCGGCGGCGAGCCAGGCCAGTCCGGCCGGGTCGAGCAGGGTGTTGGCGAGCAGGATCCGCTCGACCCCGAAGGCCCGGGCGACCCGCACCTGCGGCAGGTTGGCGAGGGTGATGCCGTGGCTGCCGGCGACGAGCTGCGCCTGCCACAGGGCGGGCGCCATGGTGGTCTTGCCGTGCGGCACGAGCGCGACCCCGGCCTTGGCGCACCAGTCGGCCATGGTGCGGATGTTGTGGTCGAGCGCGGCGCCGTCCAGGGTGAGCAGCGGGGTGCTCAGCCCGGCGAGGGTGGGCCCGGTGGCCAGCCAGTCCCGGACCGAGCGCCCCTGCGTGGCGCCGTCCGGGCGCCCCACCGAGGAGGCGTCCGGCGGGACGGCCTTGAACCGCCAGTCGAGCGTCTCGTCGGCGAGGCCCGCCACCGCGCCGCCGTCGATGCCCGGCCCGGTGCCGATGCTTGCGAAGGTCTGCTCCACCGTCTTCCTCCATCTGCCATATTGCAACATGTGCAATGAGGGTTGCACATGTTGGCATCACGGTTCTAGCATCGGCGCCGGATCACGGTCAACGGAACGGCCGCCGCAGACGAGGAGCCCAGCAGATGCCGCGACAGGACACCCCGGGCCCGACCCGACCCGGTCCTTCCCCGACGGCCGTGTGCGTGGGCGAGTCCATGGCGGTGCTGCTGCCGGACCGGCCGGGCCCGCTGGAGGCGGTGGAGAACTTCCGGCTGTCGGTCGGCGGTGCGGAGTCCAACGTGGCCGTCGCGCTGGCCGCACTCGGCGTGCCGACCGCCTGGATCAGCCGGGTCGGCGACGACGGCTTCGGCCGCCGGCTGCTCGACGAGGTCGCCGCCCGCGGTGTGGACGTCTCGGCGGTCGCCGTCGACCCGCACCGCCCCACCGGCGTCTACCTCAAGGAGGTCGGCGGCGCCACCGGCCACCGCCACGACCTCGGCCCCGGCCGGAGCCGGCTGCACTACCACCGGCGCGGCTCCGCGGCCGCCGCGCTCTCCCCCGCCCTGCTGGCCGACCCGGCCGCCGCCCGACTGCTGGCCGACGCCCGCCTCCTGCACCTGTCCGGCATCACCGCCGCGCTCTCCGACGACTGCCTGGCCCTGCTGCGCGCCCTGCTCGCCGAGCGCCGCCCGGGGCGGATCGTCAGCTTCGACCTCAACTGGCGCCCCGCACTCTGGCACGACCGCGACCCGGCCGTCCTGCCGCCACTGCTGGACGCCGCCGACCTGCTGCTGCTCGGCGCCGACGAGGCCGAGGCCGCCTTCGGCACCGGGGACCCGGCCGCGCTGCGCCGCCGCTTCCCCAGCCCCGCCACCGTGGTGGTCAAGGACGCCGCCCGGCTGGTCACCGCCCTGGAGCGGGACGGTACGGCGGTGGCCGAGCCCGCCCTGGCCGTCGACGTGGTCGAGGCCACCGGCGCGGGCGACGCCTTCGCCGCCGGGTACCTGGCCGGCACCGTCCACGGCCTGGACCAGCGCCGCCGGCTGCGGCTCGGCCACCTGAGCGCCGCCTGCGCGCTGACCGCCCACGGCGACCAGGCCGAGCTGCCGTCCGCCGCCGTGGTGGCCGCGCTGCTCGACGCCTCGCCCGCCGACTGGGCCGCCACCCGGGTCTCGGCGACGGGCATCACCGGCCCGGCCGTCCCCGCGGAGCGGTCCCACGACGCCCTGCGGGCCCGGGCACAATGAGCACGAACCCGAGCCCGAACGACCCCGGCGGAGCACGATGAGCCAGACCGTCACCCGCGCCCTGCGCATCCTCGCCGAGCTCGGCGGAGGAGAGCGCTCCCTCGACCAGCTGGCCGAGGTGCTCGGCGTCCACAAGACGACCGTGCTCCGACTGCTCCAGAGCCTGGAGGAGGAACGGTTCGTCTACCGCGACGCCGCCTACCGCTACCACCTGGGCGCCGGCCTGTTCGCCCTGTCCGGCCTCGCCCTGGAGCAGCGCGGCGTGCGACGGATCGCCGCCCCGCACCTGGCCGAGCTGAACGCCGCCACCGGCCAGACCGTGCACCTGGCCGCGTACGAGGGCGGCGAGGTCGTCTACATCGACAAGTTCGACTCCCGGCACCCGGTCAGGATGTACTCCCGGATCGGCCTGCGCGCCGCCCTGCACAGCGCCGCCGTCTCCAAGGTGCTGCTCGCCGACCTGCCGCTGCCCGAACGCCGCCGGGTGGTGGCCGGGATCGACTTCACCCCGCACACCCCGCGCACCCTCAGTTCGCCCGAGGCGCTGCTCGCCGAGTTGGAGAAGGTCGCCGCCCAGGGCTGGGCGCAGGACCACGCCGAGCACGAGGCGTTCATCAACTGCGTGGCCGCGCCGATCCGGGACAGCAGCGGCCGGGTGGTCGCCGCCGCGTCCATCTCCGTCCCGGACGTCGTCCTCCCCTACGAGCAGGTGCTGGACCTCCTCCCGCAGCTGCTCGCCACCACCCGCAGCATCTCCGCCGACTGCGGTTGCCCGGAACAGAACTGATCCACCGTCAGAACGTAAGGAAGCTCATGAGCGACAAGACCGAGATCCGCACCGACGGCGCTCCCGCCCCCGCCTGGATGTTCTCCCAGGGCGTCCGCAAGGGCCCGATCCTGCAGGTCTCCGGCCAGGGCCCGCAGGACCCGGCGACCGGCGAGTACCTCCACCACGGCGACGTGAAGGCGCAGACCCGGCGCACGCTGGAGAACGTCAAGGCGATCGTCGAGGCCGGCGGCGCCACCATCGAGGACGTGGTGATGTTCCGCGTCTACCTCACCAAGCGGGCCGACTTCCCGCTGATGAACGAGGTGTACGCCGAGTTCATCGAGGAGAACGTCAAGCCCGGCGGTGTGAAGCCCTGCCGCACCACGATCTTCGTCGAGCTGCCGCAGGAGCCGATGCTGGTCGAGATCGACGCCCAGGCCGTCGTCGCCTGAGCCCCGCGACCGACGGGCAGTCGCACTCGCCCCGCGACCGACGAACGGTCGCACGAGTCCCACGGCCGGCAAGGCGCCTGAACCGCATGACCGACGCAAGGGCCCGGACGCACCCCCGACGTCCGGGCCCTTCGCCGTGCCCCGCGCTCACCGCCCCACGGGCACGCCCTGCTCGACCGCCGCGCCCGAGTGCGCCACGATCCGCCCCTCGCCCGCCGCGCCGCCGCGCCGGTCCAGCGCCGCGGAGAACACCGTCACGCCGAGGGCGACGACGGTCAGCAGCCCGCCCACCCAGTTCGGCGCGGCGTAGCCGAGGCCGGCCGAGATGACCAGCCCGCCGAGCCAGGCGGCCAGCGCGTTGCCCAGGTTGAACGCGGCGATGTTGGCGGCCGAGGCCAGCGTCGGCGCGCCGGCCGCCTGGTCCATGACCCGCTTCTGCAGCGGCGCGACGGTCGCGAAGCCGAACAGCCCGATCAGCGGGATGGTGACGATCGCGGCCACCTTGCTGTGCGCGGCGAAGGTGAAGGCGAACAGCAGCGCCGCGAGCACCGCGAGGATCACGGTGAGGCTGCGCATCAGCGCGCGGTCGGCGAACCAGCCGCCCAGCAGGTTGCCGACGAACAGTCCGACGCCGAACAGGAAGAGCAGCCAGGTGACGCTGCTCGGGGCGAAGCCGGCCAGTTCGGTCATCATCGGCGTGATGTAGGTGAACATCGCGAAGATGCCGCCCCAGCCGAGCACGGTCATGGCGAGCGCCGACCAGAGCCGCAGGGTCCGGAAGGCGGCCAGCTCGGCGCCGAGCCGGGCGGCCTCGGCCCGTGGCTGGACGGGCACCAGCGCCGCGATCCCGGCGAGGCCGACCAGGCCGAGCCCGGCGACGACGTAGAAGGTGGAGCGCCAGCCGAAGTGCTGGCCGAGCAGCGTGCCCATCGGGACGCCGAGCACGTTGGCGGCGGTGAGGCCGGTGAACATCAGGGCGATCGCACCGGCCCGCTTGTGCGGGGCGACCAGGTCGGCGGCGACCACCGAGCCGATGCCGAAGAACGCGCCGTGCGCGAAGGCGCTGACGATCCGCCCGACCATCAGCAGCCCGAAGGCGGGCGCTACGGCCGCGATCAGGTTGCCCACCACGAACAGGCCCATCAACGTCAGCAGCATGCCCTTGCGGGGTGCCCGGGTGCCGAGGATGGTGAGCAGCGGTCCGCCGATCACGACGCCGAGCGCGTAGCCCGAGATGAGCAGGCCGGCGGTGGGGATGGAGACCGAGAAGTCGCCGGCGACCTCGGGCAGCAGGCCCATGATCACGAACTCGGTGGTGCCGATGCCGAAGGCGCTGATCGCCAGTGCCAGGAGCGCGAGGGGCATGAGGGACCGCTTTCCGTAGAGATATCTTTGCGCGTGCAACTACCAGCGTCGACAATACGGAGGTTCACAGATGCTTGCAAGCGCTGCCTATCTCCAGCGACAGCAACCCGACGACGGCCCCGACACGCCACTTGCCACACCCCTCGGCAGACATTAGGTTAGGCTCACCTAACCTAATGGAGGTCCATCATGAGCCCGTCCGCCCGCGACGCCGAGGTGCCCGAGCCCACCACCGCCGAACGGGTCCACAGCCTGCTCAGCGCGACCTCCTCGCTCACCGTCCGCGCCTGCGGCGAGCACCACGACCTGGAGAGCCCGGTCTCCGTCCACGACTCCCGACTGCGCCTGCGCGCCCCACTGGGCACCCCGCTCACCACCGCCGCCGCCGGCGCCACCGAGGGGCTCGCGGTCGTCCTGGACGTCACCGACATCGCCCCCGTCGCCGTCCGCGACCGGGTCCGCGCCCGCCTCACACTGGCCGGCCGGCTGCACCTGGCCCACCTCGCCGACGACGGCCTGAGCGTCCACCTGCGCGTGGACGTCGCCCACGCCGTCCTCGCCACCCCGTACGGCACCGGCGCGCTCACCGCCGACGACCTCGCCCTCGCCACGCCCGACCCGCTGGCCCGCTACGAGGCCGCCATGCTCACCCACCTCGCCGACGACCACGCCGACGCCCTCGCCGTCCTCACCCGCCTGCTCGACCCGGACCTGCTCGCCCAGCACCCGGACGTCCGCCCGCTCGCCCTGGACCGCCACGGCCTGGTGCTGCGCCTGGACCACCCGCACGGCCACCGCGACGTCCGCCTGGTCTTCCCCGAACCGGCCGCCGACACCGAGGACTTCGGCCACCGGATGCACCAGCTGCTGACCGCCACCCAGCACGGCCTGCCCGCCCACCGGATCTGAACCAGCAGACCGACATTCTGACGTACCGTCAATTCCGCTCGACGGCGGCCTCCTCCAGGATCACCCGCCCCATCCGCGCGTACCGCTCGGGGCTGCGCCGACGCATGGTGAGCGCCAGCACGATCCCGCCCACGAAGGCCCCGATCACCAGGTACGGGATCAGCCGGAACAGCAGCGTCCCGGCGGCCGCCCCGGCCGCGGTGTCCTTGTTGAGCACGAGCAGCGCCACCACCCCGGCCATCGCCACCCCGCCCAGCAGCGGTGCCACCAGCGTGCGGAACCAGTGCTTGGTCTCCGGGTGCCTGCCCTGCACGTGGAAGTACCCCACCACGGCGAAGGAGCAGAGCGTCTGCACGATCAGGATCGCCATCGTGCCGAGCAGCGCGAGCAGCGTGTACAGGTGCGCGTACGGATCCATCCCCGCCACCAGGAACGCCGCCACCAGCGCGCCCGCGATCCCCGACTGCACCACCGAGGCGACGTGCGGCGAGCCGTACCTCGGGTGGGTGCGGCCGAGCGCCGGGAGCAGGAACCCCTCCCGCCCGATCGCGTACAGGTAGCGGGCCGCACACTGGTGGAAGGCCATCGCGCAGGCGAACGAACCGGTGACGACCAGCCATTGGAACACCTTCACCGCCCAGGCCCCGAGGTACGCGCCCAGCGGGTCGAGGAACAGGCTGTTCCCGTCCTTGCCCGGCACCGCGCCGCTCGCCACGTCGATCGCGTGCCGAACCCCGTTGCCGGACACGATCATCCAGGACACGAACACGTAGAACAGCCCGACCCCGACCACCGAGACCAGGGTCGCCCGCGGCACCACCCGCTTCGGGTCCCGGGACTCCTCGCCGTACATCGCGGTCGACTCGAAGCCCACCCAGGAGCAGAACGCGAAGAACAGGCCGAGGCCCGCCGCCGCAGCGCCCGAACCCCCCACCCCCGTCAGCGCGTTCAGCGGGTTCACCGCCTCGCCGACGATGCCGTCCGGCCCGCCGCCGCCCACCAGCACGGCCAGCGCGACCGCGCCCAGCACCCCGATCTCCAGCACCAGCGCGACCCCGAGCAGCCCCGCCGTCAGATGCAGGTCGAACCAGGCCATCACCCCGATCACCACCAGCCCGAACAGCGCGTACCAGCCCCACCCCAGGTCCACCCCGAGCTGCGAACGGACCAGTCCGCGCAGCGAGTAGGCGAAGAAGCCGATGACCGAGGCCTCGAACACGATGTACGCGAGCACCGCGAGCAGCCCCGAGGCCATCCCGGCGACCCGGCCGAGCCCGTGCGAGATGTACCCGTAGAACGCCCCGGCCGCGGTGATGTGCCGGGCCATCGCCACGTACCCGACCGAGAACACCGTGAGCACCACGGTCGCCAGGACGTACGCGGCGGGCGCGCCGACGCCGTTGCCCTGCCCGACGACGATCGGCAGGTTGCCGGTCATCGCGGTGATCGGGGCGGCGGTGGCGATCGCCATGAACACCACGCCCACCAGGCCGACCGAGTCCGCCTTCAGCCGGTCGACCCCGCCTCCCCCGGTCTGCCCGTCGACCGTTTCCCCGCTCCGGACGGCCATCCGTCCTCCTCCGCGCGCCATGGCTCCACCGCCCGCCGAACCGCCGGGCGCCGACTGCCCGACAGCATCGGGGCGCGGCGAGAGGCCTCGCAAGAACAGATCGTCGGACCGGTCGCGGGCAGGTTGACGCCCTGTTCGGTTCCACTCACCCGCGCTCGAACGAGCCTGCCCGGAAAGGGCGTCGGCCGAAAAAGGCGTTGATCGGAAAGGGCGTCGGCCGGAAAAGGCGCTGGCCGGCCCGGCACACGAGAGAGGTCTCGTGTGCCGGGCCGGCCTGGGCGTGTCCCGCGCCCATGTCCGCTGCCGCGGCGATCACCCGGTCGAGCGGTCACCCGACATGACCATCCCGGGAGGTCGTTCCGCCCGTAGCAGCGGTGGCTTCTCAAGCGGTACGGGTCAGAGCGCGACGCCGTGGGCCCGCAGGTAGGTGACCGGGTTGATGTCCGAGCCGTACTCCGAGCCGTTGCGGATCTCGAAGTGCAGGTGCGGGCCGGTCACGTTGCCGGTCGCGCCGGAGAGGCCGATCTGCTGGCCCACGGTGACGGTCTGACCGATCTTCACACCGATCGAGGAGAGGTGCGCGTACTCGGCGTAGTGGCCGTCGGAGAGCTTGATCTCGACCTCGTTGCCGTAGGCGCCGCCGTTGCCGGCCTTCACCACGACACCGTTGGCGACGGCGCGCAGCGGGGTGCCGGTGGAGGCGACGAAGTCCTGGCCGGTGTGGTGGCCGGAGGCCCACATCGAGCCGGCCACGCCGTAGGCGGTGCCCAGCTTCGGGTTGGCCAACGGCGCGACGAAGCCGGACGTGGCGGCGACCGGGGTGGCGGTGACCGCGGCGACCGGCGCGGCGGTCTGCACCTGGGTCTGGAGCTGGGCGGACGGCTTCGCGGCCTCGGTCCGGACCTCCAGCTGGGCCTTCGGCTTGGCGGCGGTGTCCGAGGCGGCCGGAGCGGCCGGCTTGGCCGGGGCGGTCGCAGCGGCGTCCGAGGACGGCGCGGCAGCGGCGGCCTGGCCGGCGATCGCGAGCTGCTGGCCCGGGAAGATCAGGTTCGGGTTGCCACCGACGACCGTGCGGTTGTGCGCGTACAGCGCCTCCCAGCCACCGTCGACGTGCTTGGCGTCGGCGATCTTCGACAGGGTGTCGCCGCTGACGACGCGGTAGCTCGCCTGCGCGGGGGCCTGGGTGGCGGGAGCGGCACTGGTCGAGGTGGTGCTCTGCGCGACCGGGGCGGCCGGGACGGTGTAGGCCTGGGCGCTCATCGCGGTGACGAGCGGGAGGGCGAAGGAGGCACCGGTGACGGCGGTGGCGATGCCGATGCGGGCGGCGCGGGGCAGGGCGATACGACGAGCCTGAGCAGGCATGGGATTTTCCTCTCCGACGCCTGCGAGGTGAGCTGTCGGGTTCGGGCTGGAGTTGCCCGGCCGCATGCGCGGCTTCACCCCTAGCCGGCCCTGGATCCGGTCACGCGAGAGCGTGCCGTTCCGGTCCGGCGACTTACCTGTGGGTCCCCCGCTCCTGCCGTACAGAGTTCAGTTCGAACCACCGGACAGCGGCAGGACTCGGCGTTCCGCCCGGAGGATCCGTCCGGGCTGGCCGGGCGGTCGCTGAACTAAAACCCATCCATTCGAGTGAAGCAATGTCGATCACTTGAACCGGCAACCACTGCGCGGACCACGGTGACCCTCCGCATGATCCGCCGCACTGTACGTGCACAATCCATTCACCCGGCGCCACTGATCCACGACGCTGCGCCCATCCCGCCAGCACAGCGCACCCGGCCGCTCACGCACCGCCCACCATCAACACACCCCCCGGTGACCCTTGTCACGTACACCCCACTGGGCGCAGGATCAGGCCGTGACCACCTCTGAGGCCGGCAACCTGCGTCTGGGCACCGCGCAGGGCCGCTGGGTACTTCTGGCGACGGTGCTCGGCTCCAGCATGGCGCTGCTCGACAGCACCGTGGTGAACGTCGCGCTGCCCCGGATCGGCGCCGATCTCGGCGCCACGCTCGCCTCCCTGCAGTGGACGCTGAACGCGTACCTGCTCACCCTGGCCGGGCTGATCCTGCTCGGCGGCGCGCTCGGGGACCGGTACGGCCGGCGCCGGGTGTTCCTGATCGGCGTGGTCTGGTTCGCCGCCGCCTCCGCGGCCTGCGCCGCCGCCCCGGACATCCAGGTTCTGATCGCCGCCCGCGCCGTCCAGGGCATCGGCGGGGCGCTGCTCACCCCCGGTTCGCTCGCCATGCTGCAGGCCGTCTTCCACCCGGACGACCGCTCGGCGGCGGTGGGTCTGTGGTCGGGCCTCGGCGGGGTGGCGGCCGCGGTCGGCCCCTTCGTCGGCGGCTGGCTGGTGGACGGCCCGGGCTGGCGGTGGATCTTCCTGCTGAACCTGCCGCTCGCGGCCGCCGTGGTCGCGGTCACCTCCCGCTTCGTCCCCGAGAGCCGGGACGAGAGCGCCGTCGGCCGCTTCGACGTCCCCGGCGCGCTGCTCGCCGCGCTCTCCCTCGGGGCGATCACCTACGCGCTCACCGCTGCCGGGGAGGGCCTGTCCCCCGCCGTCTGGATCAGCGGCGCCCTCGGCCTGCTGTTCGGCGCGGCCTTCCTCACGGTCGAGCGCCGCACCGCCGAGCCGATGCTGCCGCTCGGCCTCTTCTCCTCCCGGCTGTTCACCGCCGTGAACCTGGTCACCCTGTGCGTCTACGCGGCGTTCAGCGGGGTGTTCTTCCTGCTGGTGGTGCAGCTGCAGATCGTCGCGGGCTTCTCCCCGCTGGTCTCCGGCCTCGCGCTGATCCCGATCACCGTGCTGATGCTGACGCTGTCGGCGCGCGCCGGGCGGCTCGGCAAGCGGATCGGCCCCCGGATCCCGCTCACCGTCGGCCCGCTGCTGTGCGCCGCCGGGGTGCTGCTGATGCTGCGCACCGGCCCCCACTCCTCCTACTGGGCGGACGTGCTGCCCGCCGTCGCGGTGATGGGCTGCGGGATGGTGCTGCTGGTCGCGCCGCTGACCGCCACCGTGCTGGCCGCCGTCGAGGTCCGGCACGCGGGCATCGCCAGCGGCGTCAACAACGCCGCCGCCCGCGCGGCCGGGCTGCTCGCGGTCGCCGCCCTGCCCGCGTTCGCCGGGCTGAGCGGCGACGCCTACCGGGTGCCGTCCGCGGTGGACTCCGCCTTCCACACCGCGATGCTGATCTGCGCCGGGCTGCTGGTCACCGGCGGGCTGACCGCCTTCGCCACCGTCCGCGGCAACGTCCTCGCGCCGGCGGACCACCCCGTAGCCGAGCCGGACTGCGAGTGGTCCTGCGGCACCACCCCGCCGCTCGACCCGGGCCATGTGCGCACGGAAGAGGGCCCCACCACCGGATCGGCGGCAGGGCCCTCGGCCGGCTGAGGCACCGGCTGGAGTGCTGGCTGAAAGACCGTCAGAGAATGTCGCCCGGCGCGTACTTGGCGGCCTCCGGGTAGGCGGCCGCGACGGCCTCCACCTGGCGGACCACCTCGGCGACCTGGGCACCGGCCGCGCCGGTGAAGGACAGCCGGTCGGCCAGCAGCGCGTCCAGCGCGGCCCGGTCCAGCGGGATCCGCTCGTCGGCGGCCAGCCGGTCCAGCAGCTCGTTCTCCCGGGCGCCCGCACGCATCGCCAGGGCGGAGGCGACGGCGTGCTCCTTGATGACCTCGTGCCCGGTCTCCCGGCCGACGCCCGCGCGCACCGCGCCCATCAGCACCTTGGTGGTGGCGAGGAACGGCAGGTAACGGTCCAGCTCGGCCTCGACCACGGCGGGGAAGGCCCCGAACTCGTCGAGGACGGTCAGGAAGGTCTCCAGCAGGCCGTCGAAGGCGAAGAAGGCGTCCGGCAGCGCGACCCGGCGCACCACCGAGCAGGAGACGTCGCCCTCGTTCCACTGGTCGCCGGCCAGCTCGCCGGTCATCGAGGCGTAACCGCGCAGGATGACGGCCAGGCCGTTGACGCGCTCGCAGGAGCGGGTGTTCATCTTGTGCGGCATCGCCGAGGAGCCGACCTGGCCCTCCTTGAAGCCCTCCGTGACCAGCTCGTGGCCGGCCATCAGGCGGATGGTCTTGGCCAGGCTGGACGGCGCGGCGGCCAGCTGGACGAGGGCGGTGAGCACCTCGAAGTCCAGCGAGCGCGGGTAGACCTGGCCGACGCTGGTCAGCACGTTCTCGAAGCCGAGGTGCCCGGCGACCCGGCGCTCCAGCTCGGCGAGCTTGTCGGTGTCGCCGCCGAGCAGGTCCAGCATGTCCTGGGCGGTGCCGACCGGGCCCTTGATCCCGCGCAGCGGGTAGCGGGCGATCAGCTCCTCCAGGCGGCGGAAGGCGACCAGCAGCTCGTCGGCGATCGACGCGAAGCGCTTGCCCAGGGTGGTGGCCTGCGCGGCCACGTTGTGCGAGCGGCCGGCCATGACCAGCTCGGAGTGCTGGGCGGCCAGGCTGGCCAGCCGGACCAGCACGGCCACCGTACGGTCGCGCACGTGCTCCAGCGACTGACGGATCTGCAGCTGCTCGACGTTCTCGGTCAGATCCCGGGAGGTCATGCCCTTGTGGATCTGCTCGTGGCCGGCGAGTTCGCTGAACTCCTCGATCCGGGCCTTCACGTCGTGGCGGGTGACTCGCTCACGGGCGGCGATCGAGCCGAGGTCGACCTGGTCGATCACCCGCTCGTAGTCGGCGACGGCGTTCGCCGGCACCTCGACACCGAGGTCCTGCTGGGCCTTCAGGACGGCGAGCCACAGGTGGCGCTCAAGGACCACCTTGTGCTCGGGGGACCACAGCTGGGCCAGGGTCGCCGAGGCGTACCGGGAGGCCAGGACATTGGGGATCTGGGACTTCGCGCTCACGCTTCGCAAGCCTAACAGCCGAGGTCAGCCGGAACGTCGGCGCATCGGGTAGGCTGGGTCAATTGAGCGACCGTCAGGTGACGCTCGACAAACTTCTCACCGCGAGGATACCACACCGATGCATGGACTTCCAGCGGAACCGCCCCTCGCCGCGGCGCTGCGCGCCGAACAGGCCCACCTCACCCGGCTCTACGCCCGGTTGGACAGCACCCGCGCGGAGGCCCGCCGCACCCGCGACGGCGCCCTCGACGGGGCCGGCGCCGGCGGCACCCACCAGGCCCGGCTGGAACGCGAGGTGCGCGCCCGCGAGGCCACCCGCCGCGCCGCCCGGCTCGACGCCGTCGAACGCGGCCTCTGCTTCGGCCGCCTCGACCAGCGCGACGGCACCGTCCAGTACATCGGCCGCACCGGCCTGAGCGACGACGCGTACGAGCCGCTCCTCCTCGACTGGCGCGCCCCCGCCGCCCGGCCGTTCTACACCGCCACCCCCGCCCGCCCCGGCCCCGTCGTGCGCCGCCGCCACCTGCACACCCGTGGCCGCACCCTCACCGGCCTGGACGACGAGGCGCTCGACCTCGACCGGCTCGACGAGTCCGGCCGCCGCACCCTGGTCGGCGAGGCCGCCCTGCTCGCCGCCCTCGCCCGCGAGCGGACCGGCCGGATGGGCACCGCGGTCGCCACCATCCAGGCCGAGCAGGACCGGGTGATCCGCGCCCCGCTGCCCGGCGCCCTGGTCGTCCAGGGCGGCCCCGGCACCGGCAAGACCGTCGCCGCCCTGCACCGCGCCGCCTACCTGCTGTTCACCCACCGCGCCGCGCTGGAGCGCCGCGGCGTCCTGGTCCTCGGCCCCCACCCCGGCTTCCTGCGCTACATCGACGAGGTGCTGCCCGCCCTCGGCGAGACCGAAGTGGTGCTGCGCACCGTCGGCGAGCTCTTCCCGGGCGTCACCGCGACCCGCAGCGACACCGCCGCCACCACCGTCGCCAAGGGCGGCCGCTGGATGGCCGGGGTGCTGCGCCGGGCCGTCGCGGCCCACCAGTCGGCCCCCGCCGGCGGCCTCGACCTCGGCGAGGGCCTGCGGTTGTCCGCCCGCGCCTGCGCCGAGGCCCGGGACGCCGCCCGCGGCCTGCGCCTGCCGCACAACCGGGCCCGCGCGTACTACCTGCGCACCCTGCTCGACGCGCTCGCCGTCGCCCAGGCGCTCGCGCTCGGCCGCCCGTACGACGACGAGGAGGCGCACTACGCCCCGCGCGAGCTGTGGGCCCGCGAGGACGTCCGCGCCGCGCTCGACCCGCTCTGGCCTCGACTCACCCCGGAGCAGCTGGTGGAACGGCTGCTCACCGACCCGGGCCTGCTCGCCTCGGCGGCGCCCGACCACCACGACACGCTGCTCCGCCCGCCCGGCGGCCCCTGGACGGTCGAGGACGTCCCGCTGCTCGACGAGGCCGCCGAACTGCTCGGCGACACCCGGCCCGCCGACCGCCCCGAGGACGACCCCGACGAAGCCGAACTCTCCTTCGCCCAGGGTGTGTTGACCATCACCGGCCAGACCGGCGACGCCCTGCTCGACCCGGCCCTGCTGGCCGGGCGTTTCCACCACGACGGTCCCCACCGCTCGACGGCCGAACGCGCCGCCGCCGACCGCACCTGGGCGTACGGCCACGTCGTCGTGGACGAGGCGCAGGAACTCTCCGCGATGGCCTGGCGCACCGTCCTGCGGCGCGTCCCGACCCGTTCGCTCACCGTCGTCGGCGACCTCGCCCAGACCGGCTCGCCCGCCGGCGCCCGCAGCTGGGCCGAGATGCTCGACCCGCACCTGCCCGGCCGCTGGCGCGAGACCCGCCTGACCGTCAACTACCGTACGCCGGAACCGATCATGGCACTCGCCGCCGCCGTCCTGCGCACCGCCGCACCCGACCGGCAGCCGCCCGAGTCGGTCCGCCCGGGCGCCGAGCGTCCGTCCGCCGTCCATGTCCCGGACGCCGGGTTCGCCGCCGCCCTCGCCGAACTGCCCGCCCCCGCCGGCACCTTGGGCGTGATCGCGCCGGACGACCTGGCGGGCGACCTCGGCGCGCTCACCGTCTCGGCGTGCAAGGGCCTGGAGTTCGACGCCGTCGTGGTGGTCGAGCCGGCCGCCATCCAGGCGCAGTCCGCGCGGGACCTCTACGTCGCGCTCACCCGCGCCACCCGCACGCTCACCCTGCTCCACCACCGCCCACTGCCACCGGCGATCGCCGAGGTGCTCTGACCCCGGCCGACCGGGCGTGGCGCGGCGCGCTACTGGGCGGTGCCCGCCCGGCCGGCCAGCACCGGCAGCACCTGCGCACAGATCGAGTGCAGGGCGATCCGCTGCTCGTCGGTCATCGCCTCGAAGGCCTGGTGGGTACGGGCCATCTCGCCGCGGATGCGGTTCAGGATCTCCCGGCCCTCGTCGGTGATCACCACGATCTTCACCCGGCGGTCACCGGCCGCCGCCTCCCGGTGGGCGAGGCGCAGCGACTCCAGCCGGTCCACGATCCCGGTGACGTTCGAGGCGTCGCAGCCCAGCCGTCCGGCCAGCGCCCGCATCGGCACCGGCTCCTGCACCGCGCCCAGCGCCTTGGCCTGGGAGGAGGAGAGCCCGTGCCGGGCGGCGGCCGCCGCGAAGTCCTGGAAATACGCGGCGCCGACGGCGGCCAACGCCTCCATCAACTCGGCGTTGGTCGGTACGGTCGTCGTCGCTGTCGAACCCATGGGGTCAGCGTACGGCGGAGTGCTTCAGCAACTCAAGCTTTGACCACGGCAACCGTCCGCGGCGGGGCGAAGAGGCGGGCCAGCAGGCGAGGCAGAAGGTGGGGCAGAAGGTGGGGCAAGACTAGAGCACCAGCTGATCGAACAGCCGCCGCAGCTCCGCCTCCGGGTCGGCGGTCAGCCCGGTGTGCACCGGCCCCGGCTGGACGATCGCGCTGCGCGGCGCGGTCAGCCAGCGGAACCGCTGCCCGGGGCTGTCCCCCGCCGCCGGACCGGCCTGCGGGCCCCCCGCGCACACCGCCTCGATCCCGTACAGCGCCCGCCGCACCCCGTGCACGTCCGCCACCGGATCCAGCGCCAGCAGCCGGGCCTGGTCCAGGTGCGTCCGGGCGGCCAGGTGCGCGTTCTGCCGGCAGTACAGCAGCACCCCGACGTTGACGCACTCACCGCGCTCGACCCGCGGCACCGCGCGGATCACGGCGTACTCGTAGTCGTGCAGCCCACCAGCCATCGACAGCTCAGGCATCCTCGGCTCGGGCGTCCTCGGCTCGGTCATGCGGGCACCTCCGGCAGCCAGTCGCGCGGACCGGCCAGGCGCCCGGTCAGCTGGGCGCGGTACGCGGCGCGCACCGCCTCGGGCGAGTCGAAGCCGGGCTCGTCCACCAGCCAGACCTCCGGGATCCGCGCCACCGCCCCCTCGATCGCCGCCTCCGCGAGCGGCGCGAGCGCCTTGTCCGCGGCCGCCAGGTCGGGCTGGGCCCGCAGCAGCGCGTGGTCGGAGGCGTCGTACGGGCGGCGCACCCAGGCGGCGGCGCCCGCCCAGTGGTGGTGGAAGATCAGGCTCGCGCCGTGGTCGATCAGCCGCAGCCCGCCGGTCGCCACCAGCAGGTTGGGGTTGCGCCAGGAGCGGTCGACGTTGCCGATCAGCGCGTCGAACCAGAGCACCCGGCCGGCCGACTCCGGGTCCACCTCGAAGCAGAGCGGGTCGAAGTTGAGCGCACCGCTGACGAACGCCATCCCGAGATTGGTGCCGCCGCTGGCCCGCATCTGGTCCTGGATCTGCTGGTCCGGCTCGCTACGGGCCAGCACCGGATCCAGGTCGATCGTCACCAGCTCCGGCACCGGCAGACCGAGCCGCCGGCCCAGCTCCCCGGCCAGCACCTCCGCCACCAAGGCCTTGCGGCCCTGCGCCGCGCCGACCCATTTCAGCGCGTACAGCCGCCGGTCGTCGGCCTCGACCAGGCCCGGCATCGAGCCGCCTTCTCGCAGTGGCGTCACATAACGGATCGCCGTCACCTCGGGGAGCACGGCCGACAGCCTATCGGTGCCGACCCGCCACCTCCTTCACTCCTCCGCCATCCGCCCCATCCCGGTGGCAGCCCCCGCTGCTCCGTGCGAGTGTGGCGGACAGTAATGGGGACCTTCACGCAGTCACGGGGACCTTCACGGTTACGACCTGCACGGCAAAGGGATGAGCGATGGAACGACCTCGGATCCTGATCGTGGGCGGTGGCTTCGCCGGCCTGGAGTGCGCCCGCCGCCTCGAACACAAGCTCGCGCCGTCGGAGGCCGAGATCTCGCTGGTCACACCGTTCAGCTATCAGCTCTACCTGCCCCTGCTGCCGCACGTCGCGGCCGGCGTACTGACCCCGCAGTCGGTGGCGGTCTCCCTGCGTCGCTCGCTGCGCCGCACCCACATCGTCCCGGGCGGCGCGATCGGCGTCGACCCGGCCTCCAAGGTGTGCGTGGTCCGCAAGATCACCGACGAGGTGGTGGCGCTGAGGTACGACTACCTGGTGCTCGCCCCCGGCAGCGTCACCCGTACCTTCGACATCCCCGGCCTCACCGACTACGCCCGCGGGATGAAGTCGCTCGCCGAGGCGGCCTACGTCCGCGACCACGTGATCGCCCAACTCGACCTCGCCTCCGCCACCTTGGACCAGCGGGAGCGCGAGTCCCGACTGCAGTTCGTGGTGGTCGGCGGCGGCTACGCGGGCACCGAGACGGCCGCCTGCCTGCAGCGCCTGACCACCGCCGCGGCCCGCCGCTACCCGCGCCTGGACGCCCGGCAGATCAAGTGGCACCTGATCGACATCGCCCCGAAGCTGATGCCGGAGCTGGGCGACGCGCTGGGCACGGCCGCCCTGGAGGTACTGCGCCGCCGCGGCATCGAGGTGTCGCTCGGCGTCTCGGTGGCCGAAGTCGGCGCCGAGTCGGTCAAGTTCACCGACGGCCGGGTGCTGCCCTGCCGCACGCTGATCTGGACGGCCGGGGTGGCGGCGAGCCCGCTGATCGCCACGCTCGACACGGAGACGGTCCGCGGCCGGGTCGCGGTGACGGCGGAGCTTCGGGTGCCGCAGTTCGAGGGCGTGTTCGCACTGGGCGACGCGGCCGCCGTGCCGGACCTCGCGAAGGGCGACGGCGCGGTCTGCCCGCCGACCGCCCAGCACGCCGCCCGGCAGGGCCGTGTGGCGGCGAACAACGTGATCTCCGTGCTCCGCAGCCAGCCCCTGGAGCCGTACTACCACAAGGACTTGGGCCTGGTGGTCGACCTCGGCGGCAAGGACGCCGTGTCCAGGCCGCTCGGCGTGGAGCTGCACGGGGTGCCGGCCCAGGTGGTGGCCCGCGGCTACCACCTGATGGCGATGCGCACCAACGCGGCCAAGTTCCGGGTGGGCGCCAACTGGCTGCTCAACGCGACCGCCGGGGACGACTTCGTCCGGACCGGCTTCCTCGCCCGCCAACCCGCCCGCCTGCGCGACTTCGAGTACACCGACGCCTACCTGACGAAGGATCAGGTCCGGGCGCACGCCCAGGCGCTGCTCGCCAAGGGCTGACCGGCGCACGGAACGTCGGTGCCCCCGCGGTCAGGACCGGCCGCGGGGGCACCGAAGCACACGATCAGCGCACGGTCATCGCGCGGTCAGGTACATCCCGCTCGCGTCCTGCCCGGCCGTGTTGTGGCACGAGTAGTCACCGGTCGGACGACCCCACAGCAGCGTCAGGCAGCGCCCGACCGCCTGCTGCCCGTAGTAGTTGGGGTGCATCGACTCCTGCAGCACGCCCTGCGTGGAGTTGAGCCCGCCGTCCAGGAAGCGGGCCCACTCGCTGGTGGTCGCGGTCGGGCCGGAGCTCGTGGTCGGCTGCTTGGTGGCCGTCGAGCAGACCTCGCGGCCCTGCAGCATGTCCGACAGGTCCAGGAACTGCGCGCCCTTGGACGCGGCGACGCCCGCCAGCGACTGGGAGATCTGCGGCACCAGGGTGTCCCGTGCCCAGTCGGCGTCACCGTCCCAGAACGGGCAGCCGCCGGTGTTGGAGCGGGTCCAGCCGCTCTCCGGGTAGCGCATCTCGGCGCTGCGCGGGATCGGCGAGGGGTAGGACTGCAGCACCAGGCGGTAGTCCGACTGCGCGTAGCCCGCGTCGGCCATCACCGCGCGGACCTCGTCGATCGCCTTGCCGACCCCGGCCATCGCCGTGGGCATCTTCGAGTCGATCGAGGACTGCGCCGAGTCGTGGCAGTAGGAGTACCAGATGAGGTAGTCCTGCACGCAGTTGGAGATGATCCCGCCGAAGCCCAGGTCGTTGCCGCCGATCGACAGCGTGATCAGCTTGACGTTGTTCTGCCGTGCCACGGTGGCGAGTTGGTCGGCCTGCGGGGCCTCGCCCTTGAGCGTCTGGCCGCCGTTGGCGGCACGGAAGATGTTCGCGGTGACGGCACCGGAGCAGGCCAGGTTGATCTCGTTCTGGGCGCCGGTCGAGGCGCTGACCACCTCGGCGACGTCCGAGCGGTCGCAGCCGCTGCCGGCCGTGGCGCCGTAGACCAGCGAGGGGTCGTACGAACTGCCGTTCCAGGCACGGTCGGTGCCGTTCCGGCTGCCGCTGGTCCCGGCCGAGTTGCCCTTCCAGCGGCCGGCTTCGCCGGAGATGTAGCTGTCGCCGAGCGTGACGCTGGCGGTGGGGCCGCCCGGCGCGGCCAGGCGGACGGCGGCCGGGGTGGCAGGCGCGGCAAAGGCGGGCGCGGCCACGGCGAGACCGCTCGCGGCGAGTGGGAGGGCGAGGGCCGCGGTGAACAGCCGTCGGTGGAGTCGGGGGGCGCTGCGGGTGATGCTCGAACCGTTTTCGGGCACGACGGAACTCCTGCGGCTCGGTCTCCCCGTGCGGTGGGGACGGGAAGACGCGTAGGTGAGGGTGGGCCGCCGGCCGGTGGCGCGATGAACATGACACGCCCGCACTGGTTACCGCTAGGTATCTGCAGCAGGTTTCCCGCTTTGTTACCGCCGGGTTCAGACCAGCGGAGCGCCGGGTTAAGCCCCGGGCCAAGCCCTGGATCGAGCCGCGGGTCAAGCCCCGGGTTCACACCAGCCGCGAACCGTCACCGCCCGTCCCCAGCACGGCCGCCAGGTCCTCAGCGAGCCGCCGCGCGTCCGCCGGGTCCAGCCCGGCCGTGGTGATCCGCAGCCCCGACGGGGACTGGATGCGGTAGCGCGCGCCGGGCGCCGCGACCCAGCCCCGCTGCACCAGCGCCGCCAGCGCGGAGGTCTCGTCCGGCACCGGTACCCAGACGTTCAGCCCGCTCGCGCCGTGCGCCTCGATGCCGCGCGCGGCGAGTTCGCCGAGCAGCGCGTCCCGGCGGGCCCGGTAGACGCCGGCCACCCGGTCGACCGGCGCCGCGTCGGTGCGCCACAGTTCGGCGACGGTGCGCTGGAGCAGGTGGCTGACCCAGCCGGCGCCCAGCCGCAGCCGTCCGGTGACCCGCCCGATGGTGTCCTGGTCGCCGACCGCCACCGAGAGCCGCAGGTCCGGCCCGTACGCCTTGGCCGCCGAGCGCACCACCGCCCAGTGCTGCGAGCCGGCGCCCGCCAGCGGGTGGTACGGCTGGTCGACCATCCCGTGCCCGTGGTCGTCCTCGATCAGCAGCACCCCGGGGTGCTCGGCCAGGACGGCCCGCAGCGCCTCGGCCCGGCGGGGGGTGAGCGCGGCGCCGGTCGGGTTCTGCGCCCGGCTGGTGACCACCACCGCGCGGGCGCCCTCGGCCAGCGCGGCGGCGAGCGAGTCGGGCAGCGGGCCCTCGTCGTCCAGCCGGACGGGCGCGGGCCGCAGGCCAAGCGCGGGCAGCAGGTCGAGCAGGCTGCCCCAGCCCGGGTCCTCGACGGCGACCGCGTCGCCTGCCCGCAGCCGGGTGACGAGGATGCGCTCGATGGTGTCGAGCGAGCCGGAGGCCACGGCGATCGGGCCGCCGGGCAGGCCGTCGGCCTCGAAGGAGGCGCGGGCGAGCGCGAGCAGCCCGGGATCGACCGCCGGGTGCCCGTACAGGACGGGTCCGCTCCGGGCCGCCTCGGCGGCGGCCGCGAGGGCCGGCCCGAGGTCGGGCAGCAGGGCCGGGTCGGGGTTGCCGGCGGACAGGTCGCGGGCGTGCGGCGGGACGGGGACGCGGATCTGGTCGCGCGGGGTGAGCGCGGGCCTGGGGAGGATCCGGCTGCCCTTGCGGCCGGCGGTCTCGATCACCCCGCGGTCGCGGAGCAGCCGGTAGGCGGCGGCGACGGTGTTGGGGTTGACGCCGAGCTCGGCGGCGAGGTCGCGCAGCGGGGGCAGCGCGGTCCCGGGGGCGAGGCGCCCGGTGCTGACGCCCTGTTCGATGTGGGACGCGATTTCGCTGGCGCGTCGCCCCTTCAGCGGATAGTCTCCTAGCACAAAGCAAAGTATGCACTAGTACATAGAGGTTGTCATGTCGGCCCCTGCAGACGGCTCCGCCAGCTACTCCCGCACCGCCCGCACCACCCCCACCCGCTACAAGGACCGCGCCACCTGGGAGCAGGAGGCGATCCACGACATCCTCGACCGCGCGTACCTCTGCCACCTCGGCTTCATCGCCGACGGTGCGCCGGTCGTCCTGCCGACCATCTACGCCCGCGTCGGCAGCCGCCTGTACGTCCACGGCTCCACCGGCAGCCGTCCGCTGCGCGGCGCCTCCGGCGACCAGGGCCTGCCGGTCTGCGTCACCGTCACCCTGGTCGACGCGCTGGTGCTGACCAAGTCCGCGTTCAACCACTCGGTCAACTTCCGCTCGGTGGTGGCGCACGGCACCGCCCACCAGGTCACCGACCCCGAGGAGCTGGACGTCGCGCTGGCCGCACTGGTCGACCACGCGATCCCCGGCCGCTCCGCCGAGGTCCGCCCGGCCAACGCCAAGGAACTCGCCGCCACCGCCGTCATCCGGCTGGACCTGGACGAGGTCTCGGCCAAGACCCGGGAGGACGGCGCCGACGACGACCCGGAGGACCTCGGCCTGCCCTACTGGGCCGGACTGATACCGGTCACCACCGTGCACGGCACCCCCCAGCCGGACGCCTCCACCACCGTCCCGCTGCCCGCGCACCTGCGCCGCTACCCCTGCTGACGGAGGCCCGCCGATGCTGATCAGGTCATGGGACCGCGGCGACGAGCAGGAGTGGCGCGCCTGGCTGGCCGAGGGCCGCGACTTCGGCCTGCTCGCCGCCAACGGCGGACCGGGCGAGGGCCCGGTGCTCGTCCCGACGCACTTCCTGCTGGACGCCGAGCGCGGCGAGATCCTGCTCCACCTCGCCGCGCCCAACCCCCTGCTGGCCGCCGTCCGGGCCGACCCCCGGGTCACCCTCGCGGTCACCGACGGCTACGCCTTCGCACCGGGCCACTGGCGCGGCGAGCCGGGCACGCCCACCAGCTACTACGCGTCCGTCCACTTCCACTGCACCGCCGAACTCGTCGAGTCCGCGGCGGGCAAGGCGGAGATCCTCAACCGCCAGCTGGCGCACTTCCAGCCGGAGACCCCGGACACCCGGGTGGTGCCCGGCGAGGGCGAGTTCGCCCGGCTGCTCCCCGGCCTGCGCGGGCTCCGCCTGACGGTCCACGAGGTACGCGCCAAGTTCAAGTACGACGACAAGAAGCCGGCCGACGCGCAGTACGCGATCGCCGACCGGCTGGCCGAGCGCGCGGCCCACCGTCCGGACGCCCGGCACCCCCGGCGCGACCAGGACGCCGCCGCCCGCACCCAGCTGCTCCGCCGCCACCAGCGCCGCACCGACTGACCCCGAGCCGCCCCCGGCAGCTGACGCAGGGCCACCGACGCCCGCGGATCTGACACCCGGTCACCCGATCGGGCGCCAATTCGGGCAGGGCGGCGCCGGCACTGCTCGAATGTGAGACGAGTCCTGCCCACTCGGCCGTCAGAGCGGGCCCGTCCACGCCGGGGAGCGCGCTTGTCCACACTCAACAGCCACCGGGCCGGCGAGGCCCATCTCGGCCACGTCGTCTTCATCTCCGCCGCCGCCGCGATGGGCGGCTTCCTGTTCGGCTACGACAGCGCGGTGATCAACGGCGCGGTGACGGGCATCCAGAAGCACTTCGGGGTGGGCAACGGCGAGACGGCCTTCGTGGTGGCCATCGCGCTGCTCGGCTCGGCGGCCGGCGCGGTGGCCGCCGGGCGGCTCGCCGACCACCTCGGCCGGGTCCGCACCATGCTGCTGGCCGCCACCCTGTTCGCGATCAGCGGCCTCGGCTCGATGTTCCCGCCGAGCATCCAGGTCCTCGCCACCTGGCGGGTGGTCGGCGGCATCGCGATCGGCATCGCCTCGGTGATCGCGCCCACCTACATCGCCGAGGTCGCGCCGACCGCCTACCGCGGCCGGCTCGCCTCGTTCCAGCAGATGGCGATCGTGCTCGGCATCACCGTCTCCCAGCTCGCCAACTGGGCGCTCAACCAGGCCGCGGGCGGCGAGTCCACCGGCCACCTGGGCGGCATCCAGGCCTGGCAGTGGATGCTCGGCGTGGAGGCCATCCCCGCCCTGGTGTACGGGCTGATGGCGCTCGCCATCCCGGAGTCACCGCGCTACCTGATCGCCGACCACCGGGAGGCGCAGGCCCGCAAGGTGCTGCGCGAGGTGGAGGGCGAGGACGTCGACCTGGACGCCCGGGTCGCGGAGATCCGCGCGGTGCTGGAGTCCGCGCACAAGCCCCGGATCAAGGACCTGCTGGGCGGACGGTTCGGCCTGCTGCCGATCGTCTGGGTCGGCATCGGAGCCTCGGTGTTCCAGCAGTTCGTCGGCATCAACGTGATCTTCTACTACTCGTCCTTCCTCTGGCAGTCGGTCGGCATCAACGAGTCCAACTCGCTGCTGATCAGCCTCTCCACCTCGATCATCAACGTGATCGGCACGGTGATCGCGATGGCGCTGGTGGACCGGATCGGCCGCAAGCCGCTCGCCCTCGCCGGCTCGATCGGCATGGCACTCGCGCTGGCCACCGCCGCCTGGGCGTTCTCCTACCGGCACGGCAGCGGCGGCACCGCCACCCTCGACAACACGCACGCCACCGTCGCCCTCGTCGCGGCGCACGTCTTCGTGCTCTGTTTCGCCTTCTCCTGGGGCGTGGTGGTCTGGGTCCTGCTCGGCGAGATGTTCCCCAACCGGATCCGCGCACTCGCGCTGTCCGTCGCCGCCTCGGCCCAGTGGATCGCCAACTGGGCGATCACCGTCAGCTTCCCCGACCTCGCCGACTGGAACCTGTCGGCGACTTACGTCATCTACGCGGCCTTCGCGTTGCTCTCCATCCCCTTCGTGGCCTTCTGCATCAAGGAGACCAAGGGCCGCGCCCTGGAGGAGATGGGCTGAGCCCGCACCCCCGTCGAGTCCCCACCCCATTCGGCCCGACCCATCGCGAGGAACCCATGCCTGACCCGGGCGGCTCCCGGCAGAACATCACCTTCCCCAGCAACGGCCGTACCGCGCACGGCTATCTGGCCCGCCCGCCGCAGGGCGTCGGGCCGGGCCTGGTGGTGGTGCAGGAGTGGTGGGGACTCACCTCGCACATCGCGACGATGGCCGACCGCTTCGCCACCGAGGGCTTCACCGTCCTCGCCCCCGACCTGTTCGGCGGCGCCACCACGCACGACAGCGCCGAGGCGGCCCGGCTCAGCCGCGAACTCCCGGTCGAGCGGGCCGTCGAGGACCTCTCCGGGGCCGTCGACCACCTGCTCGCCCTGGACGGCGTGGTCGGCGACGCGGTCGGCGTGGTCGGCTTCTGCATGGGCGGCGGCTTCGCCCTGCTGCTGGCCGCCCGGGCCGGCGACCGGGTCGCCGCCGCGGTGCCCTTCTACGGCCTCCCGCCCGACCCGGACTTCGACTACCGGGGCCTGACCGCCCACGTCCTGGGGCACTTCGGCGAACTCGACCGCTCGATCCCGATGGCCGCCGTCGACGAGGCCGCGATCCGGATCGGCGAGGCCACCGACGTCCGCCCCGAGATCCACTTCTACCCGGCCGGGCACGCCTTCATGAACGACGAGAACCCGCTCGGCACCTACGACCCGCTCCAGGCCGCGACGGCCTGGCGGCGCACCCTCACCTTCCTCTGGGGCCACCTCGGTTAGCCTCCTCCCCCCAGCCGGCCCGCAGGAGCACCTCCGACGCACCGGTGGCCGCCGCCGAGCCGGCGGCCACGCCGTGCGCGCCCCGTGCGCCCCGCGTGCGCCCGCCGGTACGCAACCACCAGTACGCCCGGTTCGTCCGACCAGGTAAGTCACACCACCGTCTTTGAGGGGCCACTGGTGCCGAAGCCGCTGCTGTTCCTGGACGTCGACGGGGTACTGAACCCGGTCTGCCCACACCCGGACGCCGGGTTCGACGCCCACACCCTGCTCGGCTACTCGGTGCTGCTCTCCGCCCGGCACGGCGTGTGGCTGCGCGAGCTGGCCGGCACCTACGAACTCGTCTGGGCGACCACCTGGGAAGAACACGCCAATACCCACATCGCCCCGGCGATCGGCCTGCCCACGCTCCCGCTGGTCCGCTTCACCGGCTACGTCCCGCAGCCGGACGACCCGCGCGTCCCGCTGATGGAGTTGCTCTCCGCCCGCAAGTGGGCCCCGCTGCTGCGTTACGCCGCAGGCCGTCCGTTCGCCTGGGTGGACGACGTCATCCCGCCGCGGCTGGTCCGGCGCTCCCTCTGGCGCCCGGACCGCCTGCTGGTGCCGATCGACCCCGGCCAGGGCCTGGAACGCCGGCACGTCGACCGCCTGCTCGGCCGGCCGCCCCGCACCCCGGCCGGCCGCCAACCGGTCAGGGGGTCGGCAGCCAGCTGACGTGCCCGGCGAGCAGCGCGTACCCGACGAAGGCCACCGTGTCGATCAGCGCGTGCGCCACGACCAGCGGCATCACCCGCCCCCAGCGCCGGTACAGCTGGCAGAACACCGCCCCCATCACCATGTTGCCGACCAGCCCGCCGACCCCCTGGTACAGGTGGTACGAGCCGCGCAGGACCGAACTCGCCACCACCGCCGCCGGCCACGACCAGCCCGACTGCCCCAGCCGGCGCAGCAGGTAGCCGAGGACGACGACCTCCTCCAGGATCGCGTTCTGCCACGCGGAGAGCACCAGCACCGGGACCCGCCACCACACGTCCGGCAGCCCGGACGGCGCGACCGTCAGGTTGTAGCCGGCCGCCTGCGAGGCCAGGTACAGCACCAGCCCGGACCCGCCGATCGCGGCCGCCACGGCGGCGCCCCGGCCGAGGTCGCGCAGCTTCTGCCCGAGGTCGAAGCCCAGCACCCGCAGCGCGGCGCCCTCGCGCACCAGCAGGTACCCGACCAGCACCACCGGCATCAGGCCGCGCCCGATGGAGTACAGCTGCCAGACCAGGTCCAGCCAGGGCCGCCCGGGCGCGCGCGAGCCGTTCAGCGTGGCGACCTGCTGGCCGAGGTGGAGCGGTTCGGTGAGCGAGCCCGCGAAGCTGATCAGCGCGCTGACCCCGCTGGCGCCCAGGGAGAGGCCGAGGACGATCAGCAGTTCCACGCCGAGCAGCCGGCGCGTGGACTTCGCGGTCTCCGGTGCGGTCGGGACGGTGGTCACGGGGGGCTCCAGCGGGGCGGGCGTCGCTCCGGCCGTCGGCCGACCGCCGGAGCGATCATCCTGACACAGCCGCCCGGCTACCCGACCGGCCAGGTGTGCACCGGCTCGCCGGTGCGCATGTGCTCGATGTAACGCCTGGTCATCGCGGCGAGCGCGGCCGGGCGCGCCATCCCGTACTGCTCACGCAGCCGGTGGAAGGTGGCGCTCTGCCAGGCCGCGCCGTTGGTGCGGCGCAGGCAGCGCTGCTCGATGATCCCCAGGTAGCGGTCCCGGTCGGCGGGCTCCACGCCCCACTCGTCCAGACCCTGGTGGGCCATCGGCAGCAGTTCGTTCAGCACCAGGTCGACGGCGGACACCGTGGTCAGCCCGCCGCCGCGGCCGGCCCGGCCCTGGCGCGGCCACTGGAACACCGCGTCGATGCCGTACCGGGCGCCCTGCCGGAAGTTCTCGTCCGCCCGCTCGAACGGCAGGCGGGTCCAGATCGGCCGGGACTGCTCGGCGAGCACCCGCACCAGCCCGTAGTAGAAGGCGGCGTTCGCCAGCGTGTCAGCCACCGTCGGCCCGGCCGGCAGCGCCCGGTTCTCCACCCGCAGGTGCGCCACCCCGCCCGCGACGTCGTAGACCGGCCGGTTCCAGCGGTAGATCGTGCCGTTGTGCAGCCGCATCTCGGCGAGCCGGGGCGCGCCGCCGGAGGAGAGCACCTTCAGCGGGTCCTCGTCGTCGCAGATCGGCAGCAGCGCGGGGAAGTAGCGCAGGTTCTCCTCGAACAGGTCGTACGCCGAGTCCACCCAGCGCTCGCCGAACCAGGTGATCGGCCGCACGCCCTGCGCCTTGAGTTCCGCCGTACGGGTGTCACAGGCCTGCTGGAACAGCACCGGCCGGGTCTCCCGCCACAGCTCCCGTCCGAACAGGAACGGCGAGTTCGCGCCGAGCGCCAGCTGCGCCCCGCAGATCGCCTGGGCCGCGTTCCACACCGAGGAGAAGCGCTCCGGGGTGACCTGCAGGTGCAGTTGCAGGGAGGTCGCGGCGGCCTCGGCCACCATGGTGATCGTCTCCAGCTGGAGGTGCTCGACCCCCTCGATGTCCAACGCGATGTCCTCGCCGCGGGCGGCCAGGATCTGGTCGCTGAGCAGGCTGTAGCGCGGGTTGTGGGAGATCGCGTCCAGGCCGGTGTGGCCGTGCTCCAGGGTCGGCAGGATGCCCACCATGACGATCCGGGCGCCGACCTCGGCCGCCCGCCGGTCGGCGTAGCGCAGCCCGGTGTCGATCTCCTCGCGCAGGTCCTCGAAGACGTGCCCGCACAGCCGGTGCGGCACGATGTTCACCTCGACGTTGAACTGGCCCAGTTCGGTCTGGAAGTCGCTGGAGCCGATCGCGCTCAGCACCTGCGCGTTGCGCAGGGCCGGCAGGCCGTCCTCGTCGGCCAGGTTGAGCTCGATCTCCAGCCCCATCACCGCCCGCGGCCGGTCGAAGCGGTCCTCGCGCAGCATCCGCCCCAGCACGTCGAGGCAGGCCTGGAGCTTGCGCCGGTACAGCTGCCGGTCCGCCAGATCGGCCCGAGTCGCCACGACCTTCTCGCCCACGGTCCCCTCCTCCTGAGACACCGGCCGACCCGACCGTGCAAGCATCATGCCCACCTCGAAGATCGATACCCGAATGCTTGTACTGGCTTGCAATGCAAGGAAACTGACGATGATTCAGCGCATCTGCCGACTTGCCCGGCGCCACCGCCTGTGATAAACAGGTCACCCTGCGCACCTGTTCGATAGAATTCGCACTGCGCTCCGGCCGGCCCGCTCCGCCTCGAAACCCTCGTCGACGGCGGCGACCGCGCCGGCACCGCGATCATGCACAACCGGACACGGCCAGGTCCCGTCACCGATGACACACCGCGCCACGCCGGTATGCCGCACTCGCACGCCGATCTCGCACGGAGAGGCGGACCCCGCCATGACTCTGCAGACCCCCCAGCCCCCACCGAGCGCCCTGCGCGCCGTCCTGGCCGCACTCGACTCCGAGACCGCGCTGCGCCAGCCCGCCGCCGCAGCGCTGCGCCATCCGGTCGGCCCGCTGCTCCCCGCGCACCCGCTCGCCGTCCACGTCCTGGACGGGCCGCGCCCGGAGCTCCCCGCCGCCCGCCGGACGGGCTGGCGCTTCCTGATCAAGGACGGCGCCGAGGTCGCCGCTGCCGCGGAGGTGGTCCAAGGCGTCGAGGGCCACACCTTCTCCCACTTCACCGCCGGCCCCTACCTCGACTCGACCGTCCGGGCGCTGCGCCAGGCCTGGCAGATCGCCCAGGGCTCCCGGGCCCGCCAGCAGCCCCGGCTGCTGACCTTCCCCGGGCAGTACGCGACGGCACTGTGGCTGCACAGCCCCGACGCCGGCCCGGCCGCCGACCAGCTGATCCCGCTCGCCCCGGCCCCGCTCGGCGTCACCGCGCACCGCGCCTACCCGGCCGGCGAGCTGCTGCCGCTGCTGGCCCGGGCACCGCTCGCCAAGCCGCTGCTGCTCGGCTCCTCCTGAGCCGGCCCCACGCCGACGGGCCACCGGGCCACCACCCGGCGGCCCGTCCGCGTGCGCGGCGGCGCCGCACGTCTCCCTCACTCGTCCGAACCACCCGGACGGGCCATTCGCCATGGCCTCCTCGGGCCATGCCGCAGCTGACCCACCGGTGCGCCGTTTCCCGCTGGACCCACCTGAACGGGTGATCTCTGCCCGGGAGTTGTGGCGCATGTCACGAAATCCCTGCGCGCGCGTCCGCAGATGCCGACACTGGGAACCAGCGTGGAAGGACCACCTGTCCTACCCACTTGAGCGCCGGTCCACACCTGGTCGGCGCGCGGACAGGATCCGGCTACCGCGGCGGCTCCCGACGGCTTCGCCGGCGGCCGCACCACGGGGGAGGATCGCCGAGCGAAGCGAGGGTACGCGTATGTGCCAGCACCGTCCTGAGTGCCCGTCGGCCGAGTCCGAGGACCGCGAAGCCGCCGCCACGGTGGCCTGCCACCCGGAGCAGGGTTGGAGCCTGCTCTGCAACGGCGTCGTGCTGTTCGAGGACACCGGAGAGCTGCTGCCCGACGGCCGGGTGATCGCGCCGCGCCGCCGCGTCGCCCGCGCGGCCTGACCGCGCCGGCGGGGGCAGCCGCCGCACGACGACAACGGGCAGGGCCCCGGCGGAACAACCCGCCGGGGCCCTGCCGTACGTCCGGTCCGGATCAGACGCCGTACTCGTCCAGCGGCGGGCAGGAGCAGACCAGGTTGCGGTCGCCGTACGCGCCGTCGATCCGGCTGACCGGCGGCCAGTACTTGTCCGCCGGGTTCACCCCCGCCGGGAAGACCGCCTCCTGCCGCGAGTAGCCGTGCGCCCAGTCGCCGGCCAGCGCGGCGGCGGTGTGCGGGGCGTTGCGCAGCGGGTTGTCCTCGGCCGCCCACTCGCCCGAGCCGACCTTGTCGATCTCGGCCCGGATCTCGATCATCGCGTCGCAGAACCGGTCGATCTCGTACAGGTCCTCGGACTCGGTCGGCTCGATCATCAGCGTGCCGGCCACCGGGAAGGACATCGTCGGCGCGTGGAAACCGTAGTCGATCAGGCGCTTGGCGATGTCGTCCACCGTCACGCCCGTCTCCTTGGTCAGCGGGCGCAGGTCGATGATGCACTCGTGCGCGACCAGCCCGCCGGGGCCGGTGTAGAGCACAGGGAAGTGCGGCGCCAGCCGCTTGGCGATGTAGTTGGCGTTCAGCACCGCGACCTGGGTCGCGTGCTTGAGGCCCTCGCCGCCCATCAGCCGGACGTACGCCCAGGAGATCGGCAGGATGGCCGCCGAGCCCCACGGCGCCGCCGAGATCGGGCCGACGCCGGTGGACGGGCCGGCCTCCGGCTGCAGCGGGTGGTTCGGCAGGTACGGCGCCAGGTGGGCGCGCACCGCGACCGGGCCGACGCCCGGGCCGCCGCCGCCGTGCGGGATGCAGAAGGTCTTGTGCAGGTTCAGGTGCGAGACGTCCGCGCCGAACTTGCCCGGCTTGGCCAGGCCGACCAGCGCGTTCAGGTTGGCGCCGTCCACGTACACCTGGCCGCCGGCCTCGTGCACCAGGGCGCAGATGTCGGTGATCTGGGTCTCGTACACGCCGTGGGTGGACGGGTAGGTGACCATCAGCACGGCGAGGCTGTCGCGGTGCTGCTCGATCTTGGCCTTCAGGTCCTCGACGTCCACGTCACCGTCGACCAGGGTCTTCACCACGACCACCCGCATCCCGGCCATCACGGCGGAGGCCGCGTTGGTGCCGTGCGCGGAGGACGGGATCAGGCAGACGTCGCGCTGGGTGTCGCCGTTGGCGTGGTGGTAGGCGCGGACGGCCAGCAGGCCGGCCAGCTCGCCCTGCGAGCCCGCGTTCGGCTGGATCGAGACGGCGTCGTAGCCGGTCACCTCGACCAGTTGCTGCTCCAGCTGGCGGATCAGGGTGAGGAAGCCCTGGACCTGCTCGATCGGCGCGAAGGGGTGCAGCTGGCCGAACTCCGGCCAGGTGACGGCCTCCATCTCGGTGGTCGCGTTGAGCTTCATGGTGCAGGAGCCCAGCGGGATCATGCCCCGGTCCAGCGCGTAGTCCCGGTCCGACAGGCGACGCAGGTAGCGCAGCATGGCGGTCTCCGAGCGGTGGCTGTGGAAGACCGGGTGGGTCAGGTACTCGTCCTGGCGCAGCAGCGCGCCGGGCAGCGCGTCGGCGGCCTCGGCGACCTCGACCGCGGGGACGCCGAACGCGGCCCAGACGGCGGCCAGGTGCTCGCGGGTGGTGGTCTCGTCGGTGGAGACCGAGATCCGGTCCGCGCCGTCCTGGTAGACGTTGACGCCGTTCGCCCGGGCGGCGTCAGCGATCCCGGCGGCGCGGCCCGGCACGACGGCGGTGACGGTGTCGAAGAACTCGCCGTGCAGCAGCTCGACGCCGCCGGCCCGCAGGCCCTCGGCGAGGGCGGCGGCGTAGCGGTGGGTGCGGCGGGCGATGTCGGCCAGGCCGTCCGGGCCGTGGTACACGGCGTACATCGAGGCCATGACGGCGAGCAGCACCTGGGCGGTGCAGATGTTGCTGGTGGCCTTCTCGCGGCGGATGTGCTGCTCGCGGGTCTGCAGCGCCAGGCGGTAGGCGCGGTTGCCGTCGGAGTCGACCGAGACGCCGACCAGGCGGCCGGGCAGCGAGCGGGCGTACTCGGCGCGCACCGACAGGTAGCCGGCGTGCGGGCCGCCGAAGCCCATCGGCACGCCGAAGCGCTGCGAGGTGCCGCAGGCGATGTCGGCGCCGAGCGAGCCCGGCGACGCGAGCAGGGTCAGCGCCAGCAGGTCGGCGGCGACCGCGACGATCGCGCCGAGGCCGTGCGCCTGCTCGATGACCGGGGCGAGGTCGCGGACCACGCCGGTGGCACCCGGGTACTGGAGCAGCACGCCGAAGACGCCGCGCTCGGCGATCTCGGCCGGGATGCCCTCGGACAGGTCGGCGACGACGACCTCGACACCGGTCGGCACCGCGCGGGTGTTGATCACCGCGATGGTCTGCGGCAGGGTCTCGGCGTCGATCAGGAAGACGCCGCCCTTGACCTTGGTGACGCGGCGGGCGAGCGCCATCGCCTCGGCCGCCGCGGTGCCCTCGTCGAGCAGCGAGGAGCCGGAGGTCGGCAGGCCGGTCAGGTCGGAGACCAGGGTCTGGAAGTTGAGCAGCGCCTCCAGGCGGCCCTGGGAGATCTCCGGCTGGTACGGCGTGTAGGCGGTGTACCAGGCCGGGTTCTCCATGACGTTGCGCAGGATCACCGGCGGGGTGAAGGTGCCGTAGTAGCCCAGACCGATCATCGGCTGGAGCACCTGGTTGCGGCCGGCCAGCTCGCGCAGCTCGGCGAGGACCTGGGCCTCGCTGCGGCCGCCGGGCAGGTCCAGGGCGGTGATGGAACGGATCGCCTCGGGAACGGCGGTGGCGGCGAGCTCGTCCAGCGAGCCGTAGCCGACGGACGCCAGCATCTTGTCCTGCGCGGCGGCGTCGGGGCCGATGTGGCGGTTCTCGAAGGGACTGGCCAGCTCAAGCTCGGTGAGGGTCGAGGCGCCGGTGGGGCGTCCCGCGTTCGGCTGGGCGTTCATGGTGGTCGAGGCCTCCTGGTCACGGACCGGCGGGGGTACGCACGCCGGCCGGCCTTCGCCGCTGCGGACAGCGGTTCGACCCGGGCGGGCGAACCCGACAGGCCTCCCCCTCTGTCATCGGGACCTGAGAGCTTCACCCGCGCGGTGCGCTGTGGGCGCGCCGCCGGCTTGCACCGTCGGTGAGGGTGGTGGCCGTCGGCTCCCTCGCCGACGGTCCTACCCTGCTTTCCAGAGTGACCTACCCCACACGGTACGGATGCCTGAGAGATTCCGGGGAGGAGTTGCTCCTTCGGCGCCCCGACCAGCGTTTTCCGCGGTCGGGGACTCTCCCGAGCGGGCTCGGCGGTCGGGCCCAGGGTACCAGCGGGAGGCCGCCCGATCACGGGTGCGCCGGGTCACTCGCCCGATTCGACCGTGACCGCCGCGTGACCCGGACGGCCCAGCCCGCGGCCCGTCCGGCCCCACCCCGGTCGCGCCCGTCCGATTCATGGCTTTTGGTGTGAAGTGGCGTACGGAACGGGCGCTCCGGCCACCGTCCTGCGGGAGTTCCGCAGGCGCAGCGCACTGGAGGAAAGAGTGCAAACCGATATCGACCCCCGGGACCTCATCGGCCACAAGGCGGTCGACCGCAACGGAGACAAGATCGGCACGGTCGACGAGGTGTACCTGGACGACGCCACCGGCCAGCCGGAGTGGGCCGCCGTCCGGACCGGCATCTTCGGCCGGGACGCCTTCGTCCCCCTCACCACGAGCGAGTTCTCCGGCGACGAACTCCGGGTGCCGTACGACAAGTCGCTGGTCAAGGAGTCGCCGGACTTCGGCGTCGGCCAGCACCTGTCACCCGCCCAGGAGCTCCAGCTCTACCGCTACTACGGCCTCGACGCCCCGGTGGACGGACGGCCGGCCAGCGGCAACGGCGATGGCGACGGCGACCGGCCGGCGCAGCCCGACCTCGGCTTCGGCACCACCCCGGCGGCCGAGCCCGTGAAGTCCCTCGCCTTCCACTCCCTCGAATCCGTCCCGCCCACCACCCCGGCCGGCACCACCGGCACCGCCACGGAGGCCAACGTGCGGACCCTCAACACCCCCGCACCCGCACCCGCAGCCGCCCCGCCGGCGACCGCGACCAAGCCGCACCCCGCCCCGCCGGCGACCGCGACCAAGCCGCACCCCGCCCCGACCGCGACCCCGGCCCCGACGCCCACCGCCACCGGCCGCGAGCCCTCGACCGGCCCGACCTCCGCTCCCCCCAGCGGCCCGGTGGAGATCACCTGCCGCGAGGAGCGGCTGGACATCACCACCGAGTGGCACGTCGTGGGCACCGCGAGGCTGCGCAAGTACGTGACGAGCGAGCAGGTCGAGCGCCGCGTCCCGATGGTCCGCGAGCGCGTCCGGGTGGAGCGGATGCCGGTGAGCGATGCCGAGCGCGCCTCGCTGACCGAGAAGGAGATCGCCGAGGCGGTGCAGGAGGTCACCCTGCGCGAGGAGCGCCCGGTGGTCCGCAAGTACCTCGCCCCGATCGAGCGGGTCCGCCTGGTGGTCGAGCGCTACACCACCGAGGAGGTGATCCGGGACGAACTGCGCCGCGAACACGTCGAGGTCCACGACAACACCCCCGCCACCTCCACCCCGGCCACCTCCACCCCGGCCGTCGACGGCGCCCGCCCGGCCGCATTGCGCCCGCTCTCCTGACACCCGCCGCGAGGTCCCCGGACCGCCACGGTCCGGGGTCCTTGGCACGCCCCGGCCATCCACCTCCACCTGAGCATCACCAAACCCCCTCCCATCCATCCCGGCCCCGCCACAGACGCCCGAAATCCTTCGACTTTGCCAAAGCTTCGCCAATTGATATTTGACACTCTGAAGCATCTCCCGGCATGGTTACTTCAGTTCATTCACTATGTACGGGAGGAAGCAACCGTGAGTGAGGCACCACAGCCCACCACCGCGGCCGAGAAGCAGAGCAGCGCCCGGGTCCTGCCGGCCCTCATCCTGGCGATGCTGTCGTTCAGCGTGGTGCAGACCGCGGTCGTTCCGATCCTGCCCTCGCTGGCCAAGGAACTGAACGTCTCCGCGTCCAGCGTCACCTGGCTGATGACCGCCAACCTGCTCTCCGCAGCCGTGCTGACTCCCCTGCTGGGCCGCTTCGGCGACCTCCGGGGTCGTAAGCCGATGCTGCTGATCTCGCTGGCGGGCCTGGTCGCCGGTTCGGCGCTGGCGGTCAGCACCCACTCCTTCACCTGGCTGGTCGTCGCCCGCGTCCTGCAGGGCGCCGGCGGTGGCGTGCTCCCGCTGGCGATCAGCATCGTCCGCGACGAGCTGCCCAAGCAGAAGGTGACCGGCGGCGTCGCCGCCATCAGCGCCTCGATGGGCGTCGGCTCCGGCCTCGGCCTGGTGGCGACCGGTCTCCTGCTGGAGCACTGGAGCTACAAGTCGATCTTCTGGATGGGCCTGGTCTTCGGCCTGATCGCGGTCGCCCTGGTCGCGTTCCGCGTCCCGTCCGACCCGGTCACCGACAAGGAGGGCGGCGCCGACCCGCTCGGCGCCCTCACCCTGGCCGGCTGGCTCTCCGCCCTGCTGGTCGCGGTCAGCCAGGGCAACCACTGGGGCTGGACCTCGACCAAGACCCTCGGCCTGTTCGCCGTGGCCGCCGTCGTCGCCCTGATCTGGGGGGTCATCGAGACCAAGGTCGCGCACCCGCTGGTGGACATGAAGATGATGTCCCGTCCGGCCGTCGCCTTCACCAACCTGGCCGGCCTGCTGATCGGCTTCGGCATGTACGGCTCGTTCATGGTGATCAGCAACTTCGCCCAGACCCCGGAGAAGCTCGCCCACTACGGCTTCACGGCGACCGTCCTGCACGCCGGTGTGATGCTGCTGCCCTCCGCGATCGGCTCGATGGTGGCGGCCCCGCTCGGCGCGGTCCTGATCGCCCGCCGCGGCCCGCGCCTGCCGCTGGTCCTCGGTGGCGTCCTGGGTGCCGTCGCGATGGCCTACCTGGCCATGCGGCACAGCCACGAGGCCGACATCTACACCTCCTCGGCGATCTTCGGTCTGGGCATCGGCCTGGCGTTCTCCGCCATGCCGGCCTACATCAACGGCGCCGTCCCGGTGGAGCAGAGCGGCATCGCCAACGGCATGAACGCCGTGCTCCGCACCGTCGGCGGCGCGATCGGCACCGCCGTGATGGCCGCCATCCTGACCGGCGACACCATGAAGCTGCCGCCCCAGATCCCGGTGCTGCTGCCCACCCTGGACGCCTACAAGCACGCGTTCTGGACCGCGGCCGTCGTCTGCATCATCGCCGGCGCCGTCCCGTTCCTGATCCGCGGCATCAAGCCGGCCGTCACCACCGCCTCCGGCGGCGCGGCCGACCAGAACTCCAGCCCCGAGCTGGTGAAGTCCGACGTCTGACCAGGCGTCCGGCCGCCGCGCTCAGGGACAGGGCGCGGCGCCCCGGTCTTCGGACGGTCGTGAGGGCATCACGACCGAATGAAGTCCGGCCCGGTATACGGCCCCAACCGGTACTCCCCCACCGGTTGGGGCCACTTCGCGTGTCACGCCCCCGCTTCCGCCGGACCTCTCATGCCTCCGCCTCCTCCGGCCCCGCGTCCCCGCGCAGCGGCAACGGCCGGGCCGGTTCCAACGCCCGGTCGTCCACCGCGAAGGTCCGGATCCGCCCCGGCCCGCTCCACGGCGTCTCGAACCGTACGGTGACCCGCCCGACGCCGCTGCCCTGCACCCACCCGGGCCCGAGCTCGGCGTGGTGGACGTCCTGCCCGGGCATCCAGCGCCGCGGCCCGGCCGCCTCCGGCTCCTCCTCGGCCTCCTCGTCCTCCGTCTCCGCGTGCTCGGCCGCCTCCTCCCGCAGGGCCTGCGCGAACAGGTCCTCCTGGGTGTAGTCGGCCAGTTGGGCGACGCCGACCCCGAGCAACCGGACCCCACCGGTGATGTCCACCTGGGCCGCCAGCCGGCGCGCCGTCTCGATGATCACCGCGTCGTCGTCCGTGGGCCCCCGCAACGTCTCCGAGCGGGTCAGCGTCGAGAAGTCGAACCGCCGGACCTTGAGCACCACCGTCCGCCCCGACCGCCCGGCCGCACGCAGCCGCCGCACGCACCGGGCGGCCAGCACCTCCACCTCGCGCAGCACCCGCTCCCGGTCGGCGAGGTCCACCTCGAAGGTGTCCTCCACCGAGACCGACTTGGCGTCCTGGTCGGCCACCACGGGCCGGTCGTCCAGCCCTATCGACATCTGGTACACGCCGGCGCCGTGCGCCCGCCCGAGCAACTGGACCAGTTCGCTCTCCCCGGTCTCGGCGAGGTCGGCCACCGTGTTCAGCCCGGCCCGCCGCAGCACCTGCTCGGTGGCCGGCCCGATCCCGGGCAGTGCCCGGACCGGCATCGGGCCGAGTACGTCCCGCTCCTGCCCGGGCTCGATCATCACCAGCCCGTCCGGCTTGGCCTGTTCGGAGGCGATCTTCGCCATCAGCTTGGACCCGGCCGCCCCGACCGACCCGGTCAGCCCGGTGCGCCGCTGGATGTCCGCCCGCAGGTCCTCCGCCAGCGCGAGCACCAGCCGCTCCCCGGTCTCGTGGTCGGCCTCGGCCAGCGCCGGGCCGTACGGGCCGGCCTCCAGGTCGACGAAGGCCTCGTCCAGGCTGAGCGGCTGCACCAGCGGCGACAGCTCGCGCAGCAGGCCCATCACGGTGTCGCTGACCTGCCGGTAGGCCTCGAAGCGGCCGGACAGGAAGGCCGCGTTGGGGCAGAGCCGGCGCGCCTGCGCCATCGGCATCGCCGAGTGCACCCCGAACTTCCGCGCCTCGTACGAGGCCGTGGAGACCACCCCGCGCCCGCCGAGCCCGCCGACGATCACCGGTTTGCCGCGCAGGCTCGGCTTGGCCGCCTGCTCCACCGCCGCGAAGAAGGCGTCCATGTCGAGGTGGATGATGCTCGGCAGTGATCGCACCCGCCGATCATCCCGTACGGGTCCGACAGTACGTACGAACCCGGCCGACGCCCCGGGTCGGCCACCGCCCTGCTACCGCTTCGCGGCGTCCGCCAGGGCCTTCGGGATGCCCTCCTCGGTGGGCCCGAGGAACACCGGGTCCGGCCGCAGCCAGGCGTTGACCGCCGCCTTGCCCGCCCCGGGGATCTCCCGCAGCCCGCCGTACAGCCAGGTGCTGTCGTGCGGCTCCGGCACCCCGACCGCGTACGCGTCGATGCCCGCCGCCTGGCAGAGCGCCAGCGCCCGGCGCACGTGGAAGTCCTGGCTGACCAGCACCGCCCGCTCCACCCCGAAGACCCGGCGCGCCCGGGTGCAGGAGTCCCAGGTGTCGAAGCCCGCGTAGTCGCCCACCACCCGGACCTCCGGCACCCCGTGCTCGATCAGGTAGCGCCGCATCGCGTCCGGCTCGTCGTAGTCGTCCCGCCCGTTGTCGCCGGTGACGAGGATCGCCTGCACCTTCCCCTCCCGGTACAGGTCCAGCGCCGCGACCAGCCGGTGCTCCAGGTACGGCGACGGCTTGCCCTGGTCCAGCCCGGCGCCGAAGACCACCGCGACCGGCGCGGACGGCACGCTGGCCACCGTGCCGACCCGGTCCCCCGCCGAGACCCACAGCCAGGCGCTCGGCGCCAGCGCCAGCGAGCAGAGCACCGTCCCCACTTGGAAGATCCGGCGCTGCGTGGCCCGCTGCCGCAGCCGCACCTTCAGCAGCCCGCCCCGACGCCGCAGCAGGTCCGTTATCCCGGTGCCGAGCCTCACATGCCCTCCCTCGATCGCTCCACCGGGCGCAAGACGAGGCCGCGGGCCCGGACGGTTCCCCGTCCGGGCCCGCGGCCTCGTCAGTTCCGCGCTCAGACCGCCCGGATGCGCCGCTGGGCCAGTTCGTCCGCCGGGTCGTGGCCGACCAGCGTCTCGCCGGTGTCGGTCCGCTCGGCGTGCAGCCGTCCGAGCACCAGCTCCAGCTCCTGCCAGACCGCTCCCACCGCGATGCCGAACACCCCCTGACCACCCTTCAACAGGTCCACCACCTGCTGCGGCGTGGTGCACTCGTACACCGTCGCGCCGTCGCACATCAGCGTCATCCCGGCCAGGTCGCCCTGCTCGGCGGCCTGCAGATGGGCGACCGCCACCCGGATGTTCTGCAGCGAGACACCCGCGTCGAGCAGCCGCTTCACGATCTTGAGCAGCAGGATGTCGCGGAAGCTGTAGAGCCGCTGGCTGGTGGCCGGGTACGCCGAACGGACGCTGGGCTCCAGCAGTCCGGTCCGGGCCCAGTAGTCCAGCTGGCGGTACGTGATGCCGGCCGCCGCGCAGGCCGTCGGCCCGCGATAGCCGATCAGTTCGGACGTCGGGGCCAGCCGCTCGATGGCGGGCTGACCCGGCTGCACGGCCGGGAACCTGCCCACCCGGGGCAGGTCCGCCACGGTGCGAGCGGTGCGCGGCAGGTGCACGGCGCACAGGCCTCCCACGGCCGTGTCATCGCCGGTGCTGCTCATGCCTACCTCCGTCCACTTGTGCTGCGGGCAACCCGAACTGCGGGCATCGGGCACCCGGACAGCCACTCCTGACGGTAGGCAGTCCCCTATGACCCGTCAACGATCGCCACGCCGGGCCAGACAAACCACATCACTCAGGAGAGTGGTTTTTCGTGCCCCTAGTGTGGGTAGGTCGACGGTTTTTGGCAAAACGGCAAGCCAAACAGCGCCCGAACCGGTACGCCGTCCCGTCCGCGCTACTGCGGACCGCTGCCCCCGAAGTCCTCGGGCGACACCTGGTCGAGGAACTCGCGGAACTTCTCGACCTCGTCCTCCTGCTCGTCCGGAATCGCGATGCCCGCCTCGGCGAGCACCTCCTCGCTCCCGTAGATCGGCGTGCCGGTGCGCAGGGCCAGCGCTATCGCGTCGGACGGCCGGGCGCTCACCTCGACCCCGCCGGCGAAGACCAGCTCGGCGTAGAAGACGCCCTCCCGCAGGTCGGTGATCCGGACCTCGGTGAGCTGCTGTCCGAGCGCCTCCAGGACGTCCTTGAACAGGTCGTGCGTCAGCGGGCGCACCGGCGTCATGCCCTGCTGGGCGAAGGCGATCGCGGTCGCCTCGCCGGGACCGATCCAGATCGGCAGGTACCGATCGCCCCCGACCTCCCGAAGCAGCACGATCGGCTGGTTGGAAGGCATCTCCACTCGGACACCCACGACGTCGAGCTCATTCACACAGGCAACCCTATGGCTCCAACCCCGGATATGAAAGCGCAGAGCCGACGCCGCTGGTCAGCGCGGTGCTCTCCAGCAGCCCGGGCCTGGACAAACGCCCGCACCGACGCTACCCGCGGGCCCGCAGACCGGCCTGGACCATCGCCGCGTGCAGCCGCACGGACAGCATCGCGAGCTCCCTGGCGGTGGCCTCGGCATGGGCCCTGGTCTGCGGGTTCCGGTGCCGGCGCAGTGGCGCCACCACCTGCTCCACCAACCCGATCTCGCGGTCGGCCGCCGCCTTCATGGCCCGCAGGTGTCGCGGCTCCAGCCCGTACCGGCCGAGTTCCGCGACCAACCGGGCCACCTGCAGGGCCTCGCCGTCGTATCCGCCGTCCGGGCCGGACACGACCAGCCCGTAGGCCTCCCACTCGGCCAGCTCCTGCTCCCCGGCCTCGGCGGCGGCCAGCAGTTCGGCGCGCCCCAGCCGGACTCCGGACGGAACGTCGGCGGAGGCGACCAGCTCCCGGTCCGCCTCCTCCAGCGGCCCGGGCCTGGCGTCGGCGGAGGGCGGCAGCGCGGGCGGGGCCTCACCGCGCTCGATCGCGTCCAGGTGCTCGCGGATCACCCGCAGCGGCAGGTAGTGGTCCCGCTGCATCCGCAGGACGTAGGCCAACCGCTCGACGTCGGCCGGGCTGAACTTGCGGTACCCCGAGGGCGTGCGCTGCGGCTCGACCAGCCCCTCCGCCTCCAGGAACCTGATCTTGGAGATGGTGACCTCGGGGAAGTCGTCGCGCAGGAAGGCCAGCACCGCACCGATGCTCAGCAGCTCGTCGCCACCGCGTCGCCGCCCGACCGGCCGATCCGGGCGGAGCGGCTGCCTGGGGCCCGCGACCACCCCGCGGCCGACGCGGTCCGCCTGCGGACCGGACGATGCGGGGATGGCCGCCCCGAGAGAAGATGAAGGGGTATTCGTACTCACTCGGGCTCCTGCCGACGTTGGGTTCAGTACCCCCGGTTGTGGCCGGCGAAGAACACCAGCCGGTACTTCCCGATCTGCACCTCGTCACCGTTGTTCAGCGAGACCTCGTCGATCCGCTCCCGGTTGACGTACGTGCCGTTGAGGCTGCCGACGTCCGCGACGCTGAACCCGGAGGGCGTGCGGCGGAACTCCACGTGGCGGCGCGACACCGTGACGTCGTCCAGGAAGATGTCACCCTGCGGGTGACGGCCGGCCGTGGTGACGTCCGAGTCCAGCAGGAACCGGCTGCCCGAGTTCGGGCCGCGCTGGACAATCAGCAGGGCCGAGCCCGGCGGCAGCGCGTCGATCGCCGACAGCACCTCGGCCGACAGGGCCGGCGTGGCACCGGTGCCGGTCGTGGTGTTGGGGTCGTACGACTCCAGACCGGAGATCGAGATGGTCGACGTGGTCTCCGCCGCCCCCTCCGGGAGCAGACCACCGCGCAGCGCCGTGCCGCAGTTCGAGCAGAACCGGGCCGACGCCGGGTTCTGGTTACCGCACCTGGGGCACGGAGTGGGGCCAGCCATGTTCACAGCCTCCTGGCGCGGCACACCCGACGGGTTGTGCCCGGCGTACGGGTCGGGGGCAAACCCTCCACCAGAGGTTGAGGGTCCTGACTGGAAACCTATGCGCGGGTCGCCGGAAGGGTCAACCGACGCGCCGTAACCCGCCGGATTCCCGACGTACTGGGCGGCGCCGCCGTCCCGGAACAGCGGCTGCTCGGCGTACGCCGCCGCCTCGGGGGCGGAGCGCATGCCCGGCACGGAGGGCTCGTCCTCGGGCCGGCGGTGCCGCGCGGTGGGCGCCTCGACCGAGGCCGCGCCACGGCCCTTGTTACGACCGAACAACTTCGAGAAGAAACTCACGGGCGAATCCCCTTGCGTGTGACAGACCCGCCCGCGGGGCAGGGTGAGAACCTCGGACAGGCTGCGGTCCCGATTGCGGACCGGGCCTGCTGGAGTGGTACTCCGACGGCTGGTACTGCGGTTGTTACTCCGGTGCGTACTGGTACGACCCAGTCTCGCCCACGCGACGGCTGCGTCCCGCACCGGGTGCGGCCCGCAGGTGACGGGCCGTTCGTCGGGCGCCCCGTCACTTCGAAGCCGGCTTGGCGTACTGCGGCGTCTTCAGATCCACGAGGGCGTCGACGACCACCTTCTGCTGCTGGGTGATCGTCGCCCGCGCCTGGTTGCTCTCCAGGGTGCGCACGACACCCCCCGGGATGTTCAGCGCGGGCGTCAGATCCTGCGGGTTCCCCACGACGGTGAACCGATAGGGCTGCGAGACCTTCTTCCCGTCGATCTGCACCCCGCCGCCCGACACGTCGGTGAAGTAGGTGTTGACCACCACGCGCACATCGTTGATCTGAATCGCCTCCGCCCCCGCCGCTCGAAGTTCCTGCAGGGTGTCCAGCAGCATATCTGCCTTCACCTGCCCTTGGGGATCATCGACCGTGAGTACGATGCCCGGACCAGTGGCTTTGACGGTACCGGCGAGCACGCCGAGCTCCGTCGCCTTCTTCCTGGTCTGTTCCTGGGCCTCCTTGGCCTGGTTGGAGCTGTTCTCCAACTTGGCCAGGGACTGCTCCAACTCCGCCTTCTCCTGCTGCAGACGCTGCTGGCGGCTGTCCAGTTCGTCGAGGATGCGCACCAGGTCCTCCTGGCGGGCCCCACGCAGCTGGCTGTGGTGGTCGTTGGTCGACCGCACCTGGATCGCCAGCGCCAGGCCGAGCGAGAACAGCAGCAACGCCACCACCAGCTGCCCGCGCGACAGCCTCGGCGGCCACAAAGCCGCCTTGAGGCGCCGCCGCCCGGCGTTGCGGTCGACGTCGGGCGGCTGCACGTCGGCCGGCTCCACCACGGACTCGACCCCTGACGCAGCCTCGGGCTCGGGCTCCACGGCCTTCGCGAGCCGCACCACGGGCTCGGGCGCCGCCGCGGGCTCAAGCTCAGGCTTAGCGTCAGACTTCACCAGCGCCGCCGCGGGCTCCTCGGCCCCGTCCTTCTTCGCGGGCTCCTCGACGTGCTCGACGGACTCGCCGTGCTCGGCCTCGCCCACCGGCTCGACCGGGCCCGTCTCGGCAGCCTTCTTGGCCGCCTTCCCCTCGCCGTCCACGTTCTCCGCCGCCGTCTCGCGGCCGGGCTCAGGCGCGGAAGACATGGCGCCGAATCGCGGCCGCGTTGGAGAAGATGCGGATGCCGAGGACGACGACCACACCCGTGGACAGCTGCGAGCCGACGCCCAGCTGGTCACCGAGGAAGACGATCAGTGCCGCGACCACCACGTTCGACAGGAACGAGACGATGAACACCTTGTCGTTGAAGATCCCGTCCAGCATCGCCCGGACACCGCCGAACACGGCGTCCAGCGCCGCCACCACCGCGATCGGCAGGTACGGCACGACGGCGTCCGGCAACTCGGGCTGGACGAAGAGTCCGACGACCACCCCGATCACGAGACCCAGTACGGCAATCACGGTCTAGCTGCTCCTGTCCCTGCGGACGACGACCTGGTCGAGGTCGTCGTGGACGAGTGGGCTGTCGAGGGCTTCGCGGATCCGCTCGGCGTGCGCCGCCCGGTGCTCCCGGACGGTGAGACGGACGCTCCCGGGCTCTCGGAGGTTCCGGCGGTGGACGACGACGTCGCGGCGGGGGTGGTCGGGGCCGCCGAGGGAGACGCCGAGGGCGAGGCCTCGGGCGTGACCGGCTGGGCGATCCGCAGCGTCACTCCCACCGCCGCCGGCAGCGTCAGGCTCTTCTGCGTGGACATCGTCGACTTGATGCCGTACTTCTCCTGGAGCAGCCGCAGGTACTGCCCGGCCATGGCGTTCTCGAAGGTCCCAAGGAGCTTCGGCCCGTCCCCGATCGCCTGGATGGTGTACGGCGGCACGAGCGGCCGGTTGTCCACCAGCACCGCCTCGCCCGCGGCCCGGATCGCGGAGAGCGCGGTCAGCCGCTGGCCGTTGATCGCCAGGGCCTCCGCACCGGATCCCCACAGGCCGTTCACCACCAGCTGCAGGTCCCGGTCCCGCAGTCGGCCGCTGTTGGAGAAGCCCTGCCCGGCCCGCGGATCGACGTTCCCCCCGCTGCCGGTGCCGGTCGCGTCCTCCAGGACCAGCTTGACGCCCGGTCCCGTGACCTCCCCCAGGCCCACCGCACCGGTCAGACCACCCTGGTCGCCGTCGCCCGTCGCGAGCGCCTGCTGCTGCGTGCTCTCGACCTTCCGCCGCAGCTCCTGGACCTGCTGCTGGAGGTGGTCGGCCGAGCCGTTGCTGTCGTTGATCCGGTGGATCAGCGCGTCCCGTTCCTTGGCCAGCGTCGGCTCCGCCTTGTGCGCGTTCACCGCGCCGACCGTCACCACGGCTGCGGCCAGGGCCAGCCCGGCGCCCAGCGTCAGCAGGCCGCGAGCCGTCCTGGGTATCCGGCTGTCGTGGTCGCCGCCCCGTGCGGCCGCCGCCTCCGCGTAGCCCTCGTCCAGGCTGTGGTCCATCACGTTGGTCAGCAGGGACATCGAGGCGTCCGGGCGGTTGTACCGTCCGTTCGGGGCACTCGGCGTCGGCGTCGCTGGCATGCCGACCATCGTCCCACGTCGGCGAAGGGCCCCGTGCACACCCCCTGAGCTGCACACACGACACAAAGTGACGGATCGTTCCGAACGGTGCGAAAACGGACAGTGGGGCGCGCGGAACATGCCGCGCGCCCCGACCATCAGGACCGTCTGTCGCCAGGACCGTCGGGCGATCAGGCCGGTGCCGTCACCGTCCGGCCCCGTCGACCACCGCCGCCCACTCGTCCAGCAGCGCCTCGGTCGCCTCGTCGTCCGGGCCCTCCGCCCACAGGTGGGTGGTCGCCTCGGCCGGGTCCGGCAGCACCAGCGTCCAGCGCCCGTCCGCCTCGACGACCCGGACGCCGTCCGTGGTGTCCAGCCGCCGGCTGCCGGCCGCCTCCACCACCGAGCGCATCACCATCCCCTTGGCCGCCCACGGCGTCGCGAGGTCCCGGCGACGGATGTGCGCCTGCGGGATGCGCGCGTCGATCTGGCTCAGCGTGAGCTGGGTGCGGGCCACCAGGCCGACCAGCCGCACGAAGGCCGCGGCGCCGTCCAGCACCCCGCTGAACTCCGGCACCACGAACCCGCCGCGCCCGTCCCCGCCGAACACCGTACCCTCGGCGGCGGCGGCCTTCGCCAGGTCGTCCGGCGTCGTCGTGGTCCAGATGACCTGGGTGCCGTGGTACGCGGCGACCTGCTCGGCGATCCGGGTCGTGGTCACCGGCAGCGCCACCTGCCCGCTGCGCCGCTCGGCCGCGACCAGGTCCAGCAGCACCAGCAGCGCCCGGTCGTCGTCGATCACCCGGCCCAGTTCGTCGACGAAGGCGACCCGCTCACCGACCGGGTCGAAGCGGACGCCGAAGGCCGCCCGGGAGGAGGCCACCAGCTCGCCGAGCCTGGCCAGCCCGGCCCGCCGCTCCTCCGCGTCCTCCGTCGGCCGCGCCTCGTCCAGCCCGCTGGAGACGGTCAGCGCCTCCACCCCGAGCCGCCCGAGGATGCTCGGCAGAACCAGGCCGGCGCTGCCGTGCGCGGTGTCCACGACCACCTTCAGCCCGGCCTCCCGGACCCCGGTGGTGTCGATGGCCCGCAGCAGGTTGCCCGCGTAGGAGTCGAAGACGCTGGACGGGAAGGTCAGGTCCCCGATCTCGCCGGGGAAGGCGCGCCGGTACTCCTGGCGCGCGTACACGCGGTCCAGCTTGCGCTGCCCGGCCTGCGAGAGGTCGGCCCCGCGCTCGTCGAAGAAGAGGATGTCCAGCGAGTCCGGCACCCCCGGCGTGGTCCGCAGGAAGATCCCGCCCGCGCTCCCCCGCGCGGTGTGCTGCCGGGCCACCGGCATCGGCACGTTCTCCAGGTCACGGACGTCTATGGCGGACGTCTGGAGTGCCGAGATCATCGCCCGTTTGAGCGCACGCGCACCACGCGAGTGGTCACGCGCAATGGTGACGGTCGCCCCCTTCTTCAGGGTCGTGGCGTACGCGCCGGCCAGCCGCACGGCCAGCTCCGGGGTGATCTCGACGTTCAGGATCCCCGAGACCCCGCGGAGGCCGAACAGGTGCTCCTGACCGCGGGACTCCCAGATCACCGAGGTGTTGACCACGGCGCCGGCCTCGATGGTCTTGAACGGGTAGACCCGGACGTTCGCCCCGATGATCGACTCCTCGCCGATCAGGCACTCGTCCCCGATCACCGCGCCGTCCTCGATCCGGGCGGCCCGCATCACGTCGGTGTTCTTGCCGACCACGCAGCCGCGCAGGTTGCTCTGCGGCCCGATGTAGACGTTGTCGTGCACGACGGCCTTGTGGAGGAAGGCGCCGCGCTTCACCACCACGTTGCTGCCGAGCACGGTGTGCTCACGGATCTCGACGCCGGCCTCGACCTTGGCGTAGTCCCCGATGTACAGCGGCCCGCGCAACACCGCCTCCGGGTCCACCTCCGCACCCTCGGCCACCCAGACTCCGGGCGAGATCTCGAAGCCGTCGATCTCGACGTCGACCTTGCCCTCCAGGACGTCCGCCTGGGCCTTGCCATAGCTCTCGTGGGTGCCCACGTCCTCCCAGTAGCCCTCGGCGACGTAGCCGTAGACCCGCTTGCCCTCCTTCAGCAATTGCGGGAAGACGTCACTCGACCAGTCGACGGACTCACCCGCCGCGACATAGTCGAAGACCTCGGGTTCCATCACGTAGATACCGGTGTTCACAGTGTCGGAGAAGACCTGCCCCCAGGTCGGTTTCTCCAGGAAGCGCTCGACCCGTCCGTCGTCGTCCGTGATCGTGATTCCGAACTCCAGGGGATTCGGCACCCTGGTGAGACAGACCGTGACCAGTGCGTTCTTGCTGCGGTGAAAGTCGATCAATTCCGAGAGATCGAAGTCGGTCAACGCGTCACCGGAGATCACCAGAAAGGAGTCGTCCTTCAGGGCGTCCTCGGCGTTCTTGACACTCCCCGCGGTGCCTAGTGGCGTCTCCTCGTGGGCGTACGTCAGATGCATGCCCAGGTCCTCGCCGTCACCGAAGTAGTTCTTGACCAGAGACGCCAGGAACTGGACGGTGACGACGGTGTCGGAGAGGCCGTGCCGCTTCAGCAGCCGAAGCACGTGCTCCATGATCGGCCTGTTGGCGACCGGAAGCAGCGGCTTCGGCATGCTGGAGGTCATCGGGCGGAGTCGGGTGCCTTCGCCCCCTGCCATTACAACGGCTTTCATTACGGGTGCGTCCTCCTTCGCGGTGTTGGACCTGCAGGTCCATCAAACCGTTCCAGAGGGATCCCTACCCGGAAGGTATCGTCCGACGCACCGATACGGCGTGGGACTTCTCTCAGATCACGTCTCAGACTGCGGACGCGGAGCCCGCCGAGCCCGCCCTGATGATCCGCCGGGCCTGAACCGCGTAAAGAATACCGGCCCACCAGTACAACGTGGTCCCCCACCAGATGAAGGCCCAGCTCACGACCTCGGCCGGCCGCGCGATCCAGCTGTCCACACTGCCGAGCAGCAGAAGCGGGAACGCGTACATCAGATTGAAGGTCGCGGCCTTCCCCAGAAAACTCACCTGGAGCGGCCCGTAGCCGTGCCGGTTCAGAATCGGCAGCAGCGCGGCGATAAAAAGTTCCCGGGCTAGCAGAATCGCCGTGACCCACCACGGCAGAATCTCACGCCAGGTCAGACCGACCAGCGTGGACAGCACATAGAGCCGGTCGGCCAGCGGATCGAGCAGCTGCCCCACCCGGCTGATCTGCCCCCACCGCCGCGCGAGCTTTCCGTCGAGGTAGTCGCTGACACCGCTCAGCGCCAGGATCAGCAGCGCCCAACCGTCGTTGTTGGGGCCGTCGAAAACCGGCCAGAGAATCAGCCAGAGAAAAAGCGGAACACCGACCAGCCGGCCCATGCTGAGCAGGTTGGGGATGGTGAGGACGCGATCGGTCTGGACCCGCGTCTCCTGGACCTCCACCCGGGGGCCTCCTGTCCCGTGTGATGACAATGCACGTTGACCCTACAACAGAGAAGCCCCCGCCAGGGTCACCCGGCGGGGGCTTCTCTCGAAGAATTGTTCGGCGGCGTCCTACTCTCCCACAGGGTCCCCCCTGCAGTACCATCGGCGCTGTAAGGCTTAGCTTCCGGGTTCGGAATGTAACCGGGC